>JBIQMB010000391.1:0-4121 GCA_044463745.1 Chitinophagaceae bacterium
TCCATGCCGGTTGATACCTTGTTCTGAGCGATATATATATATCATTTTTTTTCGAAGCAAAAACAACCTCTCCGCAAATCTGGGGGGACCTTTTTCTCGGCAGAGTACAATGACGCATTTCGATTTTTAAATGACTTTGACACTGGGACACCCGATGTCAAAGTCAGGAAATTAAATTCACTGGCAGGCTGGTGTAATCTGCACGGAGAAAAAAAACCGGACCAACCGATTGTGCAAGGAGTGCGTGTTGCTCATAACCCTTGCTTTTCCGTTGTTTTGCGAAGCAAAAACAACCTCTGCGTAAATCTGTGTTATCTGCGGGAGGCCTTCTCTTGACTGGAAGACAATGGCGCAATTTCTAATTGATCCAGCCGTCATTAGGTTACCGTTTTTTTTTTAAGGAGTAAACCTTTATCGAGGCGATAAAAGATTTTGCCCGGCGTTGGCCCCCATCAAACCGTCAACTTAGACCGACAGAAATAGACTTAATGATTACCATACTTTCTGCCGCACCAAAAATGTGACATGCTTAACTCTATTCACAATTCTATCCAGTGGAAAGTACCAATTGATTCTGATTATCCAAAGGTATCAACAACCTTAAAAATGAAAGAATTAATATAAGAGCCAGGATTCTTAAACCGGTTTTTAAATGAACCTTAATAAGCTATAAAAAATAGCAAATTATAACCCGCTGATCGTAATACCGATCTGGAAAGGTTTCATTTCAGGACCCACACCATCTTTGAGCACATTGCTCAGCCCATAGGTACCAAACACACTAAACACGCCGTAACCAACGCGGGCAGTCGCCATAAAACGAGTGGTATTCATAAACTTCTTAGAATTGATTTTCTCAGTAAAAGGCGGATTCATCTTGTTTCCCTGTTTGTCAACCGGATTTTTGCCTTTGGTATGCGCATTGACCATCGTTCCTAATTTCAAACCCAAAGCAGCTTTGACACTTTTATTCATATTCTGCGGTTTGGCAGTATATCGTAATTCAAGCGGAATTTCTAAGAATGTAGTAGCTACCTTGTATTTTTGAAAATGATTGACCGAATCAACCGCTACGAAAGGTAATGCGTTATTCTTTGAGTTTAACTGTACTTCCATATTCTTGAAGAAGACATTAGATGTGCTTACCCCGGCGCCAATACCCAGGCTAAATTTAGGAGAGGATTTGAATACCTTATCAAGCATGAAATAAACATTCACTCCACGGTTGAAACCTTTCTGATGACTGCTGATGCTATCCGGCATTCCCTGCCAACCATCATATCCAATCTGGAACATAAAATGATCTCCCGCTCTCCCCCTCAGTTCCGGACTGAATTTGCGTAACGAGTCCTGCGCATGTAATGCACTGAAAGAAATAAAAGCAACAACCAGCAAAGCAACCTTCTTCATGATAATGGTATTAAGTTGGCAAAAATATCTGTTAGGGCGGTTAAAAAAAGGTTAAAGGGATTATTTTAAATATTCATGGAGAGGCCAGAAACCTATACCGCAGCCGGTGCTCCTTTCAGCATCCGCGCAACCAGGCATTCGGCTACGCAGGGATATTGTTAACCAATGCCAGAATCTCTTCCAGTATCTTCCGGTCATTACTCAGTCGTGGCACCTTATGTTGTCCGCCCAGTTTACCTTTCGATTTAAGCCACTTCTGAAACGTTCCTTTGGGAACGCTTTTTAATTCCGGCTTTCTCAATGCTATATCTTTATACCGCTTGGCTTCATAATCGCTATTTACTTCCTGCAGGGTTTTGTCCAGAATATCTCTGAACGCATTTAAATCGGCCGGCGGAACGTCGAACTCTATCAGCCATTCGTGCGCACCATTATTTAAATCCGTAAAGTAAACCGGTGCAGCAGTATAATCAGCAATGACCGAATTGGTTTGTGCTGTGGCCTCCAGTATGGCTTTCTCGGCATTTTCGGCGATGAGCTCTTCGCCAAAGGCATTGATAAAATATTTTGTGCGACCCGAAACCTTGATTTTAAAAGGATGCAGAGAGGTAAACATCACGGTATCCCCCACCAGATATCGCCAAAGGCCACCATTGGTAGAAATTATCAGTGCATAGTTTTTATTTAATTCCACTTCTCTAAGCCCAATTGTTCTGGGCTCCGGTTTTCCCAGCTCTTCCATAGGCATGAATTCGTAAAAAATACCATGGTCGGTAAAAAGCAGCATCCCCTCATCATCCGGCATATATTGAGCAGCAAAAAATCCTTCACTGGCATTATACATTTCCAGGTAATTGATGGGTTTACCAATGAGGCTGGCAATCTGCGCACGGTACGGGGCAAATGATACGCCCCCGTGGAGGTAAAGTTCCAGGTTGGGCCACACATCGGCCAATACTTTTTTGCCTGATAATTCCAACACCCTTTTTATGAGGATGATGGTCCAGGTGGGCACTCCGGCAATGGATGTCACGTTTTCCTGAATGGTGTTGCGTGCAAGTTCTTCTATCTTGCTTTCCCATTCATCCATCAATGCTATTCTGAGTTCCGGAGTTCTCAGCCATTGGCCCCAGAAAGGGCTGTTTTGCATTAACAATGCACTCAGGTCGCCAAACTGTATTTCTTCATTAAGCGAGTTGAGCTGATGACTGCCGCCTACCACCAAACCCTTGCCGGTGAGCAGCTCACTTTCAGGAAAATTATTGTAATAATTCGTGAGCACATCCTTACTTGCTTTATAATGCATCTCCTTAAAACTTTCTTCGCTGAGCGGGATGAATTTGCTTTTATCTGACGTAGTGCCACTGCTTTTTGCAAACCAGTTAATCGGCGTATTCCACAAAACGTTTTCTTCCCCATCCATCATCCGGCTTATATAGGGTTGCAGGTCTTCGTATTGGTGAATGGGCACCCGTTTCTTATAATCCTTGACGGTAAATAGGCGGTTAAACTGATATTTTTTCCCGAATTCTGTAAATTGAGCCTGTGTTACCAGATGTTGTAAAACATTTCGCTGGGCCGAATAAGGATAGGCTATCCAATTGCGGACACCACGAAAACGAAGTTGTGCTAATTTTGATATGAACAGACTTAATACCTTCATCCTGTATAAGTGCAATTTAGGAAAGTCGGCCAATCCGCAAACAGTTTCCTGAATAATTACAGCAGTCTTTCCTCCGGCTTATTTTTATCCGGCAGAATTTGAATATAAATAATCCTTTCTTTTCAGTTCGAAATTTCTGCCAAGGTAAAGTTTTTTTACCTGTTCATCCATCGCCAGTCTTTCAGCCGTGCCTTCAATAAATATTTTTCCTTCAATAAGTAAGTATGCCCGATCGCAGATGGATAGCGTTTCGTTTACGTTATGATCGGTAATGAGGATACCGATATTTTTTAACCGGAGATGCGCCACAATGCTTTGGATATCTTCCACCGCGATGGGGTCAATACCTGCGAAAGGCTCATCAAGCAGGATAAATTTGGGATCCACCGCAAGGGCTCGGGCAATTTCGGTTCTTCTTCTTTCTCCACCACTCAGCACATCCCCATTGCTTTTCCTTACATGGTTAAGATGAAACTCATCCAGCAGGCTCTCCAGTTTATTTCTCTGCTCTTTTTTGGAGAGTTTGGTCATTTGAAGCACAGCAAGAATGTTGTCTTCTACCGAAAGTTTTCGGAAAATGCTGGATTCCTGAGGAAGGTACCCAAGTCCCATCTGGGCTCGCTTAAACATGGGCAATTTGGTGATATCCAGATCGTTGAGAAAGACGTGGCCATCATCGGGTTTCACCAGTCCTACCACCTGGTAGAAGGAGGTCGTCTTCCCCGCTCCGTTCGGCCCCAATAAGCCTACGATTTCCCCCTGCGAAACATTAAAGGATACTTTATTGTTCACGGTTCTTTTTCCGTACAGCTTGGTGAGTTCTTTGGCGTAAATAGTCTGCTTCAAACGAAATTTATTTATTCGCAAAAATAAAACTTAATATGAGAATGGTTTTATAAGAATAAATTAAACCCGGGGATGAAGAGAAGGCAGCGTTACGTTCCCTCCTGTCAGGTTGTGCGCTGGCATTAATGGCTGGCAAAAACCTTATATGTTTGGTCTTTATGAAAATTACGTGTTTTAAATATTGTTGTCATGTTCTTTTATT
>JBIQMB010000392.1:0-4108 GCA_044463745.1 Chitinophagaceae bacterium
ATCGTTTTGAAATCAATGTTTCCTGCTGACGCATTGGCCCATGCTTCGGCTAATTCTTTTTTCTCATCCATGGTAAGCGATACACCTTCGCCGGTAGAGCCACAGATGAACGCTCCGTTAACCTTGTTTGAAACCAACATTTCATAGTAGGCAGGAATGAGATCAAGGTTGAGTGAGCCGTCTTTTTTCATAGGAGTGAAGGGCGCTGCTATAAGCCCTTCGATGTGTTTTATGTTCATTAATTTATTTACTTTAAAGGTTTTCTACCTGTGTCTTTCAAATCTAATATATTCTATTATTTTTTGGTTTTTTTTCTATGCGAATAAAATAGAAACCCGGCCGGTAAATATTATTACCACAGACCGGGTTTAATTTTTTTATGGCTTAGATGTGGCGTATCCGGGAGTCTGATTTACCAGGGGGTCATTGGTCCAGATTGCGGGTTCTATTGGCCAAAGAAGTTTGTAGCTCTGACTGGCTTTATCCAGCACACCATAAGGATGATTTGAGCTTATCCACGCTAATGGTTCACTGCCGTATTTCATTCTTCTCACATCGTACCAGCGTTTTCCTTCATACACAAACTCTTTGGATCGTTCAGCAAAAATGGCCAGTTCGTTTGCATCCCTGGTGCCATTTACGAAAGGATTCGGATCTGCGTTGTTAAATGCACGATCGCGCACGGGTTTAATATATTGAGAGGGATCACCACCTTCGGCATTCACTATTTCAGCCAGCATAAGCAGTCGATCCGCTTCTCTGTACACCGGCCAATCGTTGTCGAATACTCTTTTGCCGGCAGAGTTTATCTGACCGGGAAACTTAACCAGGGCAGTGTTTCTGATGGAGACTACAATATTTCCGCCCGATTGCTGGGTTCTGTAATAATCGTAGAATGTGGCATTTCTTCTTTGATCTGCGATGTCGTAGGATTGAAATAGTTCAAAAGTATAACCGTATCGTTGGATAATCTGATCGTTTGAGCTTGCAATATTTAATGGGTCAACCAAGGTAGGCCCAAGTGTTGTGGAATCCTTTACATGCAGGTTGTCAAAGTTATAAGTAGAGTATTCAAAGTAGGAATAAGCTGTTTCCATGGTTGCTTCCCCATCGCGGTAGCGAATAGCAAAGATCGTTTCATTATTATTTTTGGTTTGAAAAACATCACTGAATTTGGGCAACAGGCTTCTGCCGGAAATAGCGTTCAGCGCAGTTTTGGCTTCAGTAAGGTCGCTGGTGCTGTTATAAACCTTAGCTGACCATAAATAAACTTCGCCTTTCAGCATCAGGCTTGCCTGCGGGTTCCAAAGGCTTCTGTCGGCCGGCGCCGTTGCTGAACCAAAGAGGGTGATGGACTTGTTTACATCTTCTTTAATTTGTGCCAGAACTTCTGCTTCGGATGATCTTGCTTTACGCAGTTTAACAGGGTCGGTATTGCCAAGAGATACTTCCGGCTCTGTCCATATAGGTACTCCACCATAGGTACGCAGCAAATGAAAGTAGTAATAAGCGCGTAGTGCATAAGCCTGACCTAACAGATAGTTTTTCCTGTCAGTTGCCATAAATGTAAGTGGCTCTACTTTGTTTATAAATAAATTGAGCTGCAAGATCGGATTGTAAAACCCCGCCCAACCACCGATGCCTGCTGATGTTTCTTCCATTGCCTGATTTATAATGGTCAGGTCATTCAAAGATGTGTTTTGGCGATCTACATTACTAAAACCGCCGCCTCTCATCTCACCAAGGCGGATGAATGTGAATCGCTGATCGCGAAACTGTTTGTGAATGCCAACCATGAAATTAGAAACCTGTGACTCGTTCTTCCAAAAGTTACCCTCACCATAATAGTCCTCCGGAGTCAGGTCAAGCGTTTTTTGACATGAGCCGAAAACAAAGGCCGCCGTCGCAAGAAGTATTAAATATTTAAACTTTTTCATATTCTAATATTTTATAAAAATTAAAAGGTCAGATTGGCACCGAAAATTAATTGTGTAGGGATGGTATATGCGGCACCCTGACTTCCGGTACGCTCCGGTAAATTCAGCAACGGATTGGTTATATATCCCAGATTCTGTCCGCTAACAGATAACCGAAGTCCGCTTATTTTTGCCTTTTCCAGCAATGTGGCAGGTAGTGCATAACTCAGGGTCACCTCCCTGAAAGCCACATAACCGGAGTTTACAAAAAACATATCGCTGGGCCTGTCCATATTCTTCATATTTAACTGATCAGCCCATATGTATCTCGGATATTTGGCATTGGGATTTTCCGGTGTCCAGGTATTCTTTACAATATCCGTAGCGTTAAATTCGCCCTGTGCACTCATGAGTGACCATTGCTGCATGGCGTCTCTTTGTGTATGACCAAACGCGAAATCGACCCTGGCGAATAGGCTAAGAGCTTTATAAGATACGGTGGTATTAAAACCGCCTGTCCAGCGGGGTAGGGTACGGCCCAATGAAACCCGGTCTCTATAGTCGATGGTATCATTCTTATCCACGTCTAACCACATCACATCTCCCAGTTGGGTCGGGATAAATTTAAATGAAGAGCCGTTGAGATTTTTATCATTGATTAATTTTTGACTTGCCACGCCTTTTCCTGCTCCCCCATTATCGTAAGCCTGCGCTGCTGCCAGATCTATCTTATTATAGTTTTGCAAATCCTTGTCGGTGCGAATCAATCCAATTGCTACGAATCCAAACATTTCACCCCACTCCTGGCCTTCTTGTAATCCGCCTACCCAAACGAGCTGACCTGTTTTAGGATCGAATATTTGCGTACCACCCTGTCTGTTATTCGCATTGCCATTAAATGGTAGTTTCAGAATGATGTTTTTATTCCAGGCGGCATTGGCATTCACCTGTACACTCCAGTCCTGGGTCTGCACTACCCTTGATCCGAGTTCGAACTCAAACCCACGGTTACGCATACTTCCATTATTGGTTCTGATGCTGCCGACACCCGAAGAAGTGGGCAGGCTGACAAAGGTTAGTTTGTCTTCTGTAATTCGATTATAATAAGCTACAGTAAAATTGATTCTGTTATTTAAGAAACCCATGTCAGCACCTACTTCTGTGGTGTTTGATTTTTCCCAGCGTAGGGTTGGGTTTGCCAGTGAAGTCTGCAAGAAACCTACCTGGCCATTATAAGGAGCTTGAGAACCGAATGCACCCTGTACTTCATAAAGCCCCACTGCATTACTTGTTCCTACGCCGATGTTTCCATTCAGACCCCAGCTCGCTCTCAATTTCAGATAAGAAAGCCAGTTGCTGGTACCTGATAAAAACTCTTCACGATGTGCCATCCAGCCTACGGATGCCGCGGGGAAGGTGCCGTATTGATTGTCGCCAACAAGACGTGAAACTCCATCGCGTCTGACGGTAAAGGTGGCCAGGTATTTTCCGTCATAATCATATAACAAACGGCCAAATCCCGACATGATTCTGTCTCTTTGATGATAAGAATCCGTATTACGCGTTTGGGTTTTGTCGTTGTTAAGTGTGTATTGCAAATCCTGAAAATCGTCGGTTGGTGCCTGTGCTCCTGAAGCAGAGAGTCCTTTTCCGTACGAATCGTAATATTCGAAACCGGCCATGGCATCTACATTATGCTTGCTCAAGAATGAGAATGAATAGTTACCAATGGCATTATAGGTTTGGTTAATGGTTCTGAAAAAAGCCGCGCTTGAAGCCCTTGTTCTGTCCCATCCTGTATTAGGATTGGTACGGCTCATTAATCCTGTTCTGAAATCTTTATTAAAAGCTTCACTAAATCCTTCATCATACATCCATGTTCCGCTGATTCGGATGTAGAGGTCTTTCATAAGATCGATTTTAAAGGCCTGACCAAGCGTGAACTTGTCGGTTTGGTTACTCCGCTTATATTTATCAATATTTAAAATCGGGTTTCCATCGCTTGCGTCTCTTCCAAGTATCCACTCGCCATTTTCATTTTTACCACGCATGGTAGGCGGTGCAGAAAGCATACGTCCCCAGTAGTTGCCTTCTCCGTTTTGTAAAGACTGGTCGCGCCAGTTTGCTTTGTTGAATTGCAAGCTGCTCTCAGATTTCAGCCACTCTTTTATTTTATAATCACCATTGAGCAT
>JBIQMB010000393.1:0-4105 GCA_044463745.1 Chitinophagaceae bacterium
CTGGGAAGGCTGTGAGGACTGGGATCAATTATTAAAAGAACGTGCTCACATCAGTGGCAAATTATTGTTGAGCCCTTCAGCCAAGGAAGCCATTGAAAAAGTACGCAAGAAATAATTACCAACCCGAAAAAACTTTTAATTTTCCTTTACCAGTACCATCCTCGCCCGGTCTGTTTTGTACACTTCCTGAAAAAATTCAATAACCGCAGCCTGATCCGAAGCGGGAATCCGGGCAGGGTATTGTTCAAACACTCTTCGGTAGATTATTTTACCATCCGCCAAAGTACAAGAAGATTCGTACATGGCAAATGGAGTGGTAAGCGAAACGGGTGCAAAGGACGATTCTAATTTATATCCGGCAGGTAATACGATTTCTGTATAATCAGAATCCCGGGCGGCATTTTCAAAAACAAAGTCATATTTTCTTGCTGTGTCTTCAGTCAATTTTAGTTCGGTTCTTGAAAAAATATTCGGCAACACAAATAGTCTTTTGCCGGTGATGGTGGCGAAATGAGTCGCAGAAATTTCGAGTGTTTCCTTTATATCAGGGATAGCAGACACCTGTGTTTCATAATTAAAATTATCTATGTCGTAACTGGCCAGTGAAATGGAATTGGAAAGGAAAGTTTTAATTTTTTCAGGAGAAATCGTCTTGATCATCCCATAAAGGTTATCCTGTTTTTCGCCGGTAAATATTGTTTCTACCCTGATTTTTGCACTTCCATCGTCATCTACTATTGTTTTCGTAGTTCGGTTCTGCCGGTTGTCTTTAATGTTTAATTGCGGAGTGGAAACAAGGTAGCCACCATCTTCTTTAATAATCAATGCCTTTCTGTTAGTGGTAAACCCACTCAGGTACCCTGCTGGAAGTATCTGACTGGTGCACTCCAGCCACATGGTATCATTTTGGAGCGGTACACTCAGAATGACGTGGTTAAATTGCTGTGACGGAAAGTCTTCAATTACCCTGTTTTTTGAAAAATTATTATTTCCGGCGTTTACCAGAGTGTAAAATGAATTGATTCCGGCTTCTTTCAAAAGACTTTTCATATAGTTAACCAGGGCTTTACAATCGCCGAATCCATTTTTAGCCACATACCCTGCATCGAAAGGTATCCATCCGCCCACGCCAAGTTGTATGCTGATGTATCTGGTGTTTTTTTGCAGATAATCATACAAAAGTTCAATTTTTTTTCTGTCGTCTGTTATGCCTGATACGATGTCATGAACCTTGTTTTTCATACTTTCGGGAAGCACATCTTTTCCTTCGATAAGGCTATAATTAAAAGCTCCGAAGCTTTTCCAAGATTGCATATTTCCCCTTTGTTTATTCATTTCAAAATTTCCTGCAGCTAAAAACACAGCAGGCTGAAAATCGCGCCAATTGCGAAACATCCGTGGACTGAATGCTGTTTGGTTTTTCAATTCCCAACGAAGGGATTTTCTGTTTTTTACTTCACCGCTTTCGGGTTCAGGTACATTAAATGATTTGAACCGGAGTTGGAGCTCTTCAGGAAATTCAATTTGATATTCCCCATTTTGTACTGATAAATAATCACTTGACTGGGGTACAAAAGGCGGAAGAAGAAAGGTGTGATTTGTATTGATCTCGTAGGTATATTCTACAGTATATGGATAAGTGTTGTAATAAAACTGATGAACCTTCATGCGGTTGTCATCATCCAGATTGTTATCATCCACTGCGCTCAGATCTTTAATATCGGATGATTTTAATTTCTTTAGTAAATCGCCCGAGGCATTGTACAGGTTGCCTTTTATACCTGATATTTTGGTTAGCTTATCATAATTGCAAACCAGAACGCCATTTTGTTCGCCGTTTTTGTTCAGGATGGTTACTACAAAATGAACCTGCTGCGTTACCGTTGATAAATCCTTTACAATGACTTTTGAATTATAAATTCGCACTACGGCATTGGCATTGGTTGTAAGTGGCTGTGGAATTTCTTGTACCCCGTATTTCTTATCTGCTGCTACAACACTTTGAGTAAAAAATACAAGGCAGATAATGGAAAGGATTCTCATGACTTATTCTTTTTAAGTACTATCTGTTCAGCTTGTTTTTTTACTACGAAATCAAAGAATTCTCTTAGCTTATAATACTCCTCGGGCATATAAAAGGTTTTGCTGAGTTTAAGCCGGCTCAGGAAATTAATGTTGCTTCCGGATGCCGATATCTTATATTCAAAATAGCTTTTTTTCGTCTCGTCAAGGTATACAGACAAACTCTTCGGGAGCTCATCAACGGTATATCCTTCAGGTGTTACAATGGTTGATAAAACAACCTCTTCCTGCGGAAATGGGAATTCTACCGGATATTGTCTTTCGGCTGATGCAAAAGGATTTTTGGAATAATTTTCTCCGTAGTAAGGATTCAGGTATATGATGCCATCTGTGTTTTCATCAAACTTCAGGTTATAGCTGACCTTAATGGGTTGTTCCAGATCATTTAATGAGTCAATTTTGAAATCTGTGACATCCAGGGCGTTGGTGTATTGATTCTTTATTCCTCTAAAGTATTGATCTGTCCCGGATTTCTCAATCGTGTTTCTGTCTCTTAACGACGCAAAATAACCTTTGGTCTTTTGTACATTCCCTGCATTCAATTCTTTGTTTAAGAAAAGATTGATCGAAGTGACAGACTTCTCATTTAACTGAGCCGGATCCAGATGAACAGAAGTGCCGTTCATATTGGCCTCAACGGCAAAACCATTATAGCAATAAGGAGCTAACCGTCCAAATCCCAATTGTTTTTGCGAAGCATCAAGAAAATACTCTTTCTCGCCAATAGTTACCTTGGCTACCACATAATTCATGGAAGAAATCATGGGCAGGTGCTCTGCAGCGTATCCATGGCTGGAGGTGCTTAATAGGATGGGGACCGCTTTAAGTCCTGCGTATCTGAGCATAGCCGTCAATAAGATATTGATTTCTGCTATGCTCCCTTTTTTTGCACCGAATACTTTTTTTGGCGAATGGCTTATATAAACACCTGCTTCGTCGGTCGATTTAATCTCGTCTCGTACATAACAGTAGATTTTGTTAGCCACTGAAAGCTGATCACTTGCGGAGCCTATAATTTGTTTTATCTCAGGCTCAAACCAATTGGCGTCGGTGTTAAGATTTTTGCCAAAATATTCTGATTCCAATAATCCTTTGGTAATTTCCTGCCACGTGCTGCGGTATGTTTGAGGAATGAGTGGTGAGCGTTGACCTGCCAATTGAAATTCAAGCCGGGGAATATGATTACGAATGGAGTAAGTGAATGGTTCGGTTTTCAGTTCAGGCGAATTCTTCATCACCCATCTGTTGTGGGTTGTGGTGGCTGTGATGTCTATATTTTTATTTTGGCTAATGGTACTTTGTTCGACGACAGTGAATAGTGACTGCTTATTTTTTTGATCAATGATATCCAGTTTTCTGTATCCCCGTATGGTTATGTTATAGATAAAAAATGACGGAAGAGCAAACCTGTATTCACTCCAAAGCGTTGGGGTAGTGGTGCTCTGAAACAGCCACGCGTCAGGCTGAGAAATATAGTCTGTAACCACCTGATAAGTGTATTCCACAATAGATCCGGCTTTTACATTGGGCATTGTGAATTTTAGCAGCGTCTTTTCTTTGTCTATCTGTTCTTTGATCAGATCAGATTTACCCAATTTGGCTTCTTTTATTTTTCCATCCTCCAGGTTATAAGTAACCGCCTTAAATGAATTCAGGTTCTCACGGTTTTTTCCTTCATTATACAGGGCAATTTCGCCACTCGCTTCATCATATCCCTTCTCATTTAATATATGAACGACCTTATGTACCGTTGTACGCAATGAAAACCAACCGTTGGTATTGCCGGTAAAATCCGTTTCTCCTATATGAGATAAAACGACCGCATTTGCACTTGAATCGATTTCATAAGTTTTTTTGGATAATTGCTCTTTGGTTATCTTACCGAATTTCTCAAACGGGTTTTGATCTTTTTGCGCAAAAGACTGAAGACAAAAGCATAGGAATAACAGAAGGGGAAGCTTCTCATATAGTGGCGTATTGGTTAAAGAAAACGAATGTAATAATTATATTGAATACCTCTTAC
>JBIQMB010000394.1:0-4073 GCA_044463745.1 Chitinophagaceae bacterium
GCACCCATGACCCTCAACTTTTTTGAAATGATGGGTGGCTGGCTGGCACTCAGTCTCATGCTGCCTGTGTATCTCCATTTTTTTCCGGCTGCATATTTCATACCCACAGGCGAAGATTGGCTTTGGCTCATCCTCCTCGCTGCCGCATGCACGGTTTGGGCATTCGACCTGGGACTGAAGGCATTGCAGAAGATTTCCGCTTTTACGGTCAACCTTTCCTTCATCATGGAGCCCGTCTATTCCATCATACTGGCCTTCATTATTTTTAAAGAAAATCAGTTTTTAGGCGCGGGGTTCTATGCCGGTTTCGCACTCATCCTCATCGCGGTAGTTTTGCAAATGATCCGGGTGACAAGGCAGCACAGGAGATCAGCGCTAAAATCCCTATAAATAATTTATCTGAAAATCCACTTGCGCAAAAGACTCAAACATTTTGCTTACACCACAATAGGTGTTTTTGGATAACTGAACCGCTCTTTCCATTTTTGGCCGGTCATCGGCGGCGATTTTTATAGAGTAAAAGATGGTCACTTTGTCATAAAGTGAAGGCTCTGTATCAGTCAGGTTGCCATCTACCCTGATGCTGAAATCGGAGAAAGGAACCCGCATTTTCTGCAGGATGCTCACAATATCAAATCCGGTACAGCCGGCAAGTGACAGCAACATAAAAATCTTGGGACTGGGCCCAATATCCTGCCCGCCATTTTCGGGCGAGGCATCAATTTCGATGGTGTGTCCATTCACCGATACGGCGAAGTTTCGGCCGGATTTATACACGGCATTTACGCTCTGTGTTCTCATATGCAAAAGGTTTGGTTATAAATAAGGTTGAACGAAGCTGCTCAATTGCGCTGCATTCATTGCACCGGACTGGCGCCAGAGTACTTTTCCGCCTTTGAACAGAATAAGGGTGGGTACTCCTTGAATCTGATAGGTAGCACTCACCTGCGGATTCTTGTCCACGTCTATCTTGATCACACGCAATTTATCTGTATTGGCTCGTGCAAATTTTGTCAGTTCAGGAGCCATTTGTTTACAGGGACCGCACCAGGTAGCATGAAAATCGACCAGGACCGGTTTTTCGCTGTTTATTACTTGTTGAAATGTTTCCATGCCTTCTAAAATATCATAAACTATGCCCAAGGCGATTTAGGAAAAAATGACAGTTGAAAGCGGTTGGGAACTGCTCATCAGAAACTCTTAAGTCTGAACACTTGTAGTTGAATAATACCCAAACCGGAACTTCTTTCAGAAGTTGGAATTCCGAAGCAGGCTTCGGAATTGTTAACCCCCCGAAGCTGGAGCTTCGGGCCCCCGGGAACTCCCCCGGGATCGTGAAGCTCCAGCTTCGCGGCACCATCTCTCCCAAAGCTCCAGCTTCGCACCGCAATCCATCCCCGGGAAACCGAAGCTCCGGCTTCGGGAAAAACACACAGGAAAACCCAAGCTTCGCTTCACTACCGTCCTCCCCGCTCAAAGGCATTCCTAAAATCCTCACCCGCCGGCGACTGAAACACGGATATTTCGAAATAAGAAGCCACCGCAAATAAGTGGTCAAAAATATCAGACTGTACCTCCTCGTGTTCCACCCATTTTACACTTTTGGTAAAGCAATAGATCTGAAGCGGAAGACCCGTGGCATCGGGCGGCTGCTGCCTCACCATGAGCGACATATCCTGATTTATACCGGGATGACTGCGAAGATACCGGTCGATGTAAATCCGAAAGACACCGATATTGGTCATCCGCCTGCCGTTGACCAGGATGCTTGTATCACCTTCGAACTCCGCATTATAAGCTTCAATTTCCTGCTGCCGTTTTATGATGTAGTCGCGAATCAGGGTTATTTGTTTAAACTTATCGCGCATCTCCGGGGTTACCAGTTTAATAGAATTGACATTGATATTCAGATTCCGCTTTATCCGCCTTCCACCGCTGGTTTGCATACCGCGCCAGTTTTTAAAGCTTTCGGTTATCAGGTAATAAGTCGGAACGGTGGTAATGGTTTTATCCCAGTTGCTTACCTTAATGGTATTGAGGTTGATGGCAATGACATCCCCGTCGGCATTAAATTTGGGCATCTCTATCCAGTCGCCTACCCTCACCATATCATTGGCAGATATCTGAATGCTGGCCACGAGGCCAAGGATGGTATCTTTAAATATCAACAACAAGACAGCCGTCATGGCGCCAAAGGCCCCCAGCAGATAAACCGGTGATTTACTCAGCAGGATCGACAATGCCAGGATAAAACCAATGATATAGAGCACAATTCGAAATAGCTGAAAATAACTGGCCAAAGGTTTTTCCACAAACAAACGACTGTCTGCCAGATGATCTTCAGACGCACGCAATATCACAATGACCAACTTAATAATGATAAAGATGAAATAAATCTCTACCAGGCGATTCATGAATTCGAGCGTCTTCGGAAATTCATCAAAAAGGAATGGAACGGCAAGTTTAAAAGCAATGCCGGAAACCAGGAATCCGATGGCCCGAAAAAGTTTGTGCTTAACCAGTAAATCATCCCACTTATTGGTGGTACGCTGAATAACCGGGCCTACAATTTTTTTAAGCAGCCATTTTGTAATTTCAATACTCAAATAAATCAGGACTGCCGATATGGCCAAAAACAATATGAAGGACAACAGGGTAACAATGGAATCGGGCATTCCCAGACCATGCAGATAGTTTTCAAACCAGTTTTTTAATTCTTTCAAATCGATCTCATTTTAATTTATTCCGCTGATCAAGTGACCCGCAGACAGGCTCAGTGCCTTTCTGATAAATAAAAATCAAAGCCGTGCAAGCCATAAACTAACAACAAAAAGCATTAAATTACTTACTTTTTCATTTCTTTAGCAAAAAAATATAGGATTTAGCGATCCGTCATCCGATTTTTTTTCCGTTATGTCAATTTCTTTCCTACCTTTGCCGTCCGAAAAAATCAGACGACTATGGCTAGAGTATGCGACGTAACAGGCAAGAGGCCGCTTACCGGAAATAAAGTATCTCACTCAAACATCAAAAGTAAGAGAAGATTCCTGCCAAACCTACAGACAAAGAGGTTTTTCCTGGCAGAAGAAAACCGCTGGATCACTTTAAAAGTATCCGCAGAGGCAATCCGCACCATCAACAAGAAGGGATTGAAAGAAGTGGTAAAGGAAATGAGAGCAGAGGGCGTTAAAATTTAATAATGTTTAATCAGCAATAACATGGCAAAGAAAGGCAACAGAGTACAGGTTATACTGGAATGCACAGAGCATAAAACCAGTGGTCAACCCGGTACCAGCAGGTATATTACTACCAAGAACAAAAAGAATACTCCTGAAAGGCTTGAACTCAAGAAGTTTAATCCCATTCTGAAAAGAGTAACCGTACATAAAGAAATTAAATAACTTGTTTTAAAATAATTCAGCATGGCAAAATCAGCAAAAACAGCTATTAAAACCAAGGATCAGAAAGCCGCAGCCGATGCAAAGAACTACACCAAGGTAGTACGTGCCATTAAATCAAAATCGGGCAGCTATACTTTTAAAGAAGCAATGGTTCATAAAGATCAGATCAAAGATTTTTTAGCTAACGGTTAATTCCGTCCGGTATTAATAATATTGAAAGCTATCCTGCCCAATTAGGATAGCTTTTCTTATTTTACGCAAAAACGAAAACAGAAATGGGAATCTTCAATAAACTTTTTGGGAAGAAAGAGCAAAAAGAAACCCTTGATGAGGGCATGGAAAAAACCCGTAAAGGTTTCTTTGAAAAAATCACAAAGGCGGTAGTAGGTAAAAGCACCATCGACGAAGATGTGCTGGATGAGCTGGAGAATGCGCTGGTGAGTGCAGATGTGGGCGTGGATACCACCGTTAAGATCATCGATAATATTGAAAAAAGAGTAGCGCGCGATAAATATGTCAGCACCTCAGAACTGAATGGGATACTGAGGTCGGAAATTGAGGATATCCTGGTAGCCGCTCCGGAAGATACCTCATACCAGGACTATGAAATCCCGACCGGGCACAAGCCGCATGTCATCCTGGTAGTGGGGGTGAATGGTGTGGGCAAAACCA
>JBIQMB010000395.1:0-4070 GCA_044463745.1 Chitinophagaceae bacterium
CAACTGCTCCGTCCGAATCCGTATCCGGAGCTTCAGATGAAACCTCATCAGATTTTCCAACTGAAACATGACCAGACTCTTCATCAGCGTTTACATCTTCCAATGCTTCCTCCGGATTCTGCGGCGCAGAATCAGATTGAACCTCCGGTTCCTGTGGGTGCTCGGTTTCATTCAGTACCCGGGTGGCTTCAAGAATTTCTTTATTCAGAACTTCCTGAATTTGCGGTAACTCTTCCGATGAGTTAATACCAAAGTAATCCATGAAATTTTTTGAAGTCGTATATATCAGGGGTTTACCCGGTGCATCTTCCTTACGACCTGCTATGACGATCAATTCCTTTTCAAGCAGCTTTTGAACAGCATAATCGCAGTTGACACCCCTTATCAGTTCTATCTCCGACTTCGTTACGGGCTGCTCATATGCAATAATAGATAGGGTTTCCATAGCTGCCACAGAAAGCTTTTTCAAAAACTTATCTCCGTACAATTGCGAAACGGTGGCATGATATTCTTTCTTGGTCAAGAATTGCCAGCCTCCACCACTTTTAACCACTTCAAACGGGTAAAATTCTGATTGATATTTTTCTTCAATGGCTTTGATGGCATCTGTTATCTGATCAGGCTCAGCCCGGTCTTCCAAAAACGCAAGTGCTTTATTCAGAAATTCCTCAATCTCAGGCTCGGCAATGGGTTTATCGCTGGCGAAAATGAGCGCTTCGATATGTGGAATGATAACTGATAACTCCATGGGTGGTTTTACTTATCCCTGCAAGGCTGCGGCTCCACTCACAATTTCTGTAAGTTCGGTCGTGATAGCTGCCTGTCTTGCCCGGTTATAACTTATTTTCAACGTTCTCAAAAGTTCATCAGCGTTTTCGGTAGCCTTATCCATGGCAGTCATTCTGGCGCCGTGTTCACTGGCGTTGGCATCCAGTATGGATTTATAGAGTTGGGTGTTTAAAATCTTGGGCATCAACTCCTTAATCAGAACGTCTTTATCCGGCTCAAAAATAAAGTCGGCTTTGGCTTCGCCTTTTTTCCTTTCTGTTTTAGGGATGGGCAAAAACTGTTCTTCTTTATAGCGCTGTACTGCAGCATTCACAAATTCACTGTAAATAATATCAACCTTATCATAATCGCCATTTCTGAACCCGTCCATAATATAGTGAGCCACTCTCGAAACATTTTCGAATGAAAGGTCGGAAAAGATAGTCCAGAACTTATCAACTACCTTAAAATTGTTTTTGGCAAAATGTTCATACGCTTTTTTCCCTAAGGGCAACACAGTCACATTTCCTTTTTTATCCTGCTCTGCGTAGCGATCCAGAATAGCCTGGCGCGTAATTTTAATCAGGGTACTGTTGTAACCACCGCAAAGGCCACGGTCGCTGGTGATGGTTACCAGCAGGATTTTCTCCTCAGGCCTGCTCACTGCCAGCGAACTGTTGATATCTCCCTCCGTATTGCTCACGATATTACTGAGCATATCTTGCAACTTCTGTGCATAGGGCCTCATCTGCTGGATGGCTTCCTGCGCTCTTCTGAGCTTGGCAGCACTCACCATCTTCATAGCCTTGGTTATCTGTTGCGTGTTTTTTACACTACTAATGCGGTTTCTTACTTCTTTTAAGGCGCCACTCATAATTGAATTCTGATTTTCGGCCGCAAAGGTAAGGCAATGATTGTAAAGTAAGAATTAAAAGTGGAGAACTTGCGGGGAAAGGCGAACTTGCCCATCGCTCCCGCTTATCGCTTATTGTTTATTGCTTATTGTTTATTGCTTATTGCCCTTCCGCACCCATTACTCAAACAACCTCAAAAAATGGTTTTCCAGGTGCGAGCGCATGGCATTGCGGAAAAGCTCGGGCGTACCATTATCCAAAATTTCTACAAGTTCGCGATGCGATACAAAGGTTTTTAAAAGCGCTTGTTTTTTGAGTAAACCACTGTGGTGAACGTAATCGAAAATGGGAAGAAGCATTTTCTGAAACTTTCGCATGGTTTCGTTGCCGGTTATTTCGTACAGCTTGCCATGAAAAGCTATCTCATGGCTGATATTAAACAGATGATATTGGGTAGATGCCGGTTCATTCTTAACAATCTCTCTCAGTTCGGCGATATCCTCTTTTGTAATACGGTAAAATAATAGATCGGCCATTCCGATTTCTAAAGCGAGCCTGAATTCAAACATCTCCCTAAGGGTAGTTTCAGAAAGGATGTGCGGATTCATACTCTTACTCAGAATCCCAAATATATCCGGACTGGTAATCACAGTTCCTTTTTTCTTTTTGGTTTCTACCAATCCCATCAAACGCAGGCGGGTAAGAGCTTCGCGAATAACGGTACGACTTACACCCAAAGATTCAGCCAATTCCAACTCTTTTGGAATCGTATCTCCCACCTTCAGGCTTTGTTGCTGCAATAGATTGACAAGTCGGGATTCTACTTTATCTACAAGGCTTCTGTTGTCGATGGAGGAGAATATATCCTGCGGTTGAGGTTCAGTGGGCATTTTTAAATTATTCGGTTTCTTAGGTAAATTATGTATGACATCTGTAGCTTACAAAGATGAAAAATTTTTTCTAACTGACAATAAGCTCCGAAAAATATTTATAAATCCATACTGCTGATTACAGATTGCTTAAGTCTTTCAAGTTTAAACAATTTCAAATTTTTTAGAAAAATAAATGCCACCAGAAGTTTTTAACCTAAAGAAAAACAAAATTTTTTTTTGTGGATTAAAAAATTAACCTACTTTTGTTATGTCATACATAATACGAGTTCTCATTTCTTAACTTAATTTTTTTTATGAAAGGTCAAATTCAAAGAATTTTCCTGGTATCAACCCTGGTTCTTCTTTCAGGGTTTTTATGGGCACAAAACAAACAAATCACGGGTACAGTGATGGATCAGAACGGTAGCCTTCTTGCCGGCGTTAGTGTAACCATCAAAAACACACTTACCGGTACCCAAACCAATGATGAAGGACAGTTTTCGCTTCAGGCATCTCCATCCGATGTGCTTGTGTTTTCCTCCGTAGGCTACACTACCAAAGAGCAACGCGTGGGAAATGAAACCAATCTCATGATTATTTTAGAAGAAGCAGGTGCCAATAAAATGGACGAAGTGGTCGTGATCGGTTATGGTACAGCCAAACGTTCAAAGATCACCTCATCGGTTTCAAAGCTGGACAACGAAATTCTGCAATCAGGTATGCGTGCCAATCCGGCTCAGGCTCTTTCGGGAACCATCCCCGGTGTTAGGGTTGCTACCGCCAGTGGCCGCCCGGGTTCACTCCCCTCCATCATTCTTAGAGGAGGTACCAACTTTGACGGAACAGGAAGCCCGCTTATCCTGATGGATGGCCAGGTCAGAGGTTCATTAAGTGATATCAATCCGGATGATATTGCAAGCATGGAGGTGCTAAAAGATGCTTCTGCAACCGCCATTTACGGTGCGCGCGCAAGCAACGGTGTTATCCTCATTACAAGCAAAAGAGGAAAATCGGGAACATCTTCCATCAACCTGAATGTGAAAAATGGAACAAGTTTTCTAAATGTTCCTTACAATTTCCTGAGTGCTGAAGATTATATCAGGTGGAGCAGGATGGGCGTAGTACAGGCCATTATCAATGGTACTTTTGGTACGGTTACCAATAACACCGCTTTATCAGGTGTGGGCCCCCGGGCTACCGGAAATCTTTATAAAGATCCCATCACCGGAGATATACTGGATGGCAACTATGATAACAGGGCTGTGTGGAGTGTGATGCGCCTGAATGATCAGAACCGCGAACTGCTTAATAAACCCGGATGGAAACAAATGAAGGATGCCGTACCTACCAATGCCAATGGCAATTACGACCCCAACGGAACCTATGCAGACCTGATTTACAAAGATTTCAATTATGGTGATCTTGGCTTGTACAAAAAAGCCAACGTACAGGATTACAACATCGGGATGACTGGCGGAAACGATAAAGGATCATACTACGCCAATATCGGTTTATATGATGAAGGCGGTCTCTCTCTCAAAACTTTTTATCGCCGTTTGTCTTTCATGCTCAATGG
>JBIQMB010000396.1:0-4058 GCA_044463745.1 Chitinophagaceae bacterium
CCTTATAGGTTTTTTATTGAACGGGCTGGCATCATTCCTTTTCATTGTTTTTCAAAAATTCATCTGTGAAATGACCCCGTTCTTTGGGTGCGGAAAATTTGTTTTTGTTGTACGTTGATGAATCTCCTTTTGGGATGGATAGCGAAGTCCAATTATCTCCCACCAGCATTTTTCCCAGAAACACAATCTGTCCGATGTGGTAACTATAGTGTGCAAGCTGCCGGTTAATGGCTTCTGTAACCGTATGGCCCTGGTTTCGGATATAGATAATTTTGCCAAGGTCTTCTTCAGTAAGAGGATTGATGGCATCAAACAGGCAACGCCATCCTTCGTTCCATTTTTCTAAAAGTTCTTCCCTTGTTTTTATGTTATTTTCAAATTCTTCATCTCTGTTTCGCCATTCTTTTTCTCCGTCAGAGGTTAGAAAAGTCGTCCAACGGGAAAGCATATTTCCCCACAGGTGTTTTACGATTATGGCCATGCTATTGCTTGATTCATTGTATTGCCAAAATAGCATTTTATCCTCCACCTGAGAAAAGGTTTTCTCTCCCAACATTTTATAGTATTCAAATTGTTTCTTTACGCTTTCCAGATAATTATTTGTCATTAGGTATACTTTTTAATTGAGGGTATAAAGCGATTTGAAAATAAAATGTTCCGGTTGGTTTAATGTGGTCTTTCTATTTCCTTATCGAGAAAAAGTATCTTAAATTTTGTGCCATATTCCTGCAGAGCAGACATGATCTCATCCTCGGTTTTATCCAGATATGTAATGTCGGATTTTATTTCGATATCATTGGTATTCAATTTGATTATAAGTTTCTTTTCCGTGATTTTGCCGCGAAATTCATACAGATAGATGTACCAAATCGTTTCCCATTTTATTATTCCGTTTTTAGGAATTCGGATACCTTCTTTGTCGATGATTAATTTTATTTTTTTATTAAAGAAATATTGGTAAAAGAAGTAACCGAACATGGGTAAAAACAAACTTATGAATATGGTCATCATCACCGAACTTTCTTTGAAAGTACCTAACTCTTTTACCGGGTCTTTTATTATCGCATAGGTGGCGCCGGCAATTGGGAATGCTGACAACAGTAGCAGAGCTAAAAACTTTCTTCGATCTGTCTTGGCTGTTATCATCAAAAGTTATTTTAGGGCCGGAGCTTCTTGTAACCGTATGTTAAAGATATTCCTTTATTGGTTCAAGTTTCTGTTACACTGGTTCAAGTTTCCGCCTCGGCGGACAGGTACAACCTGAATCCCTTAAATTACCCGGACTGTATCCAGATTATCTTATGAATCTCATTATGGTATCCGGTTACAAACCGGTAGATTTATTTGATTCAAGTGACCCAACTTCGTTGGAACACTTGAACCAGTAATCTCTAAACCTACTTATACTGGTTCAAGTTTTCGCCACGGCGCACAGATGCAAAATGAATCCCTTAAATTACCTGACGGTGTCCGGACTATTTTTTTATGCTTGATGTAACACCCCGTTTCAAGCCTTTGATCTGGTTGATTCAAGTGGCCCAACTTCGTTGGAACACTTGAACCAGTAGAGACCAGTAGAGCCGGTTAACTTCGCTGCAATTAGCATCAATTGGATCACTGGTCTGTAGCAACTTAAAAATTTAATAAATCGGGAATGGGGTTAGAAGGCAAAATTTTTCGGATAAAAACGATTGCTTCCACTATTTAAAAATTTAATAAATCGGGAATGGGGTTAGAAGGCAAAATTTTTCGGATAAAAACGATTGCTTCCACTATCGGGGATTTAGCTTTTTGGCTCAGAAAACGTAAAGCAGCGAACACAGAATATTATAGCAGCCCTTGAACTATAACGCGGTTCTGACATAACTTTGCTTAAAAATTGGGTAGCTTTACCACAGGAGAATCAACAATGCAACAGGAAAAGAGTATTTCAGATATGGAACTGCTGTCAGCGATTGCCGCAGGCGACGAGTCTGCGTTCCGACTGTTGTTTGATCAGTACCGGGAAATTGTATTCAATTATTTGGTTAATATCACAAAATCCAAAGAAGCCTCGGAAGAGTTACTATCGGATATTTTCATGAAATTGTGGTTGGGCCGCGAATGGGTGGGCTCAATTCAGAATATTGAGGCTTTCCTTAAAAAAGTATCGTATAATAAGGCCATTGATTACTTACGGCATGTGGCCCGAAAAAAGAAGCTTCAGGAAGTGGTGGCCACGGAGATTGACATAACCGCCGGAAGAACGCCTGAAAACATCCTTCTTGAAAAAGACTTTCAACGTGTTATTTCTGAAGCCATCGAACAATTATCTCCCCAACGGAAAATTGTATATAAGCTAAGTAGAGAGCAAAATTTTACGCATGAAGAGATTGCTCAAAAGTTGAGCCTCTCGGCCAATACGGTCAGCAATCATATTAAGGCTTCACTCCAATCGATTAAGGGATATCTGCAAAATAAACATGGAGAAGAGTTGGCTATCCTGATTTTATTTCTTCACCTTTCCTCATCATGAGGGGTAGAGAAATTCTTTTCAACGGTTTTTGCAGTTCTTTCAAACGCTGTCGGGTCTGCAGTCGCTCAATCCTCCGCTTCAGGACGCCAACAGGTGTTGAAAGAACGCTGTCGGGTTCTTCTCGCTTCGATCGTACGAACGCTAAAAAAATATTTCCTCTCCCATTAGCCGTTACCCCTTTCGTTAAACGTCTGTTATATTAATAGACGAATAATTATGCCTAAAAACAAACAGGAAAGGCTATCATTCTTATTTCAGAAGTACCTGCAGAATATATGTAGTCGTGAAGAGTTAGACGAATTCTGGACCTTAATGAATGAAGTGTCAGAAGAAGACAAGGTAACCCATGATATTAAAGAGGTGTGGGGTCAAAAAAATTATAGCCGTCACAAATCAGAAGATGTTGAGTGGGAAAATGTATATCGGGATATTATGTCAAGAGCCCAAAATACAGAAGTGCTCAATGCAACGACGGAGAAACGAAACTTCGGAAGGATATGGTTAGCCGCTGCTTCTATTATCTTGGTGGTAGGGTTAGGATTGGCTCTTTATCAGGGTTACCAAAAGCCTGACGAGCTGCAGATTGTAAAATCGGGCAATACGGATATACAGGCGCCGAACGCCAATAGAGCAACAATCGTACTAGCCGATGGAAGCAAAGTTTTCCTTGACAATCTGAACAATGGCGAGGTAGCACAGCAGGGAAATGTAAAGGTTGTCAAACTGGCTAACGGTGAGATCGCTTATCAATCCGCTTCAGGAGAAATTTTAAAAGAAATAAAGTACAACACCTTAACCAATCCAAGAGGAAGCAAGGTTATAAATATTACTTTGGCTGACGGAAGCAGGGTATGGTTAAACGCCGGTTCATCCATTACTTATCCGATTGCTTTTGTTGAAAAAGACAGAAAAGTAAAGCTGGAGGGAGAAGGATATTTTGAAGTGTCCCGCGATAAATCCAAACCATTCTACGTAACGTCCGGGTCTATGGAAGTAAAAGTGCTGGGTACGCATTTTAACATAAATGCTTATGAAGGAAACGATGGAATCCGAACCACACTTCTTGAGGGCTCAGTAATGATCAATGCCTCAGGAAAGTCAGCGACGTTGAAGCCCGGAGAGCAGGCCGAGTATCAAGCTACCGGCCAACGATTGCAAACCTCTGCTCATGTTGATCTGGAGCAGGTGATGGCCTGGAAGAACGGTTACTTTTCCTTTCAGGATGCGGGTCTGAACGAAATTATGCAACAGATTTCGAGATGGTATGATGTGGATGTGAGCTATGAAGGAACAATAAAACCCCGACAATTTGGTGGAGTTATTCCACGAAGTTCGGATTTGAAAACTGTATTGAAAATTCTGGAAGTAAGTAGTGTTCATTTCAGAATGGAGGGCCAGGATGGCAGAAAGTTGATCGTGATTCCATGATTTGCTTTCATTAAAAAATTGGGTATTCCATTAAACAAAAAACCGCTTCGTGTGGAAGACGAAGCGGGAAATAGTTTAAAAATTAATAAATAAAAAAGCTCTTAACTGCTTATTC
>JBIQMB010000397.1:0-4042 GCA_044463745.1 Chitinophagaceae bacterium
ATATAATATCGCCATTGAAAGAAATCAATGAATTTAAGATATTAAGGAATAATTCATCCGGGATAGAAAATAAAGGCAGGTTTTTTCTTAAGTGCGACAATGAACTGCCTGTAGCAGGATCAATCAAAGCCCGCGGAGGTTTCTTTGAGGTGCTGCATTTTGCCCATAAACTGGCCGCTAAAGAAGGATTGATAAAGAACGATGAAGCCGGAGATTTTTCTGCATCCGCTTTTAAAAATTTGTTTTCAAAATATACCATTGGCGTGGGTTCTACAGGAAACCTTGGTTTAAGCATCGGAATCGTTAGTGCTAAATTAGGATTTCACGTAAATGTATATATGAGTCATGATGCCAAAGAATGGAAAAAAGAATTGCTAAGGCAGCATGGTGCCCGGGTGATAGAAGAGCCGGGTGATTTTAGTGTGGCTATCGGCAAAGGACGAAAGGAAACCCTGAGCAATCCTTATGGTTATTTCGTAGATGATGAAAACAGCAGTCGGCTTTTTCAGGGTTATAGCCTTGCAGCGTTTGAGCTGAAACAGCAGCTTGAACAAATGGGTATTTTTATTGATGAGCAGCATCCGCTTTATGTTTACTCACCTTGTGGAGTAGGCGGCTCACCGGGTGGGGTTTTGTTTGGCCTTAAAATGCTTTACGGAAACGCTGTTCATTCATTTTTTGCGGAGCCCACCCATTCGCCTTCAGTAATGATTGGGTTGATTACCGGAAAAAAAGAAAAGGTTTCGGTTCAGGATTTCAATCTTGATAACCAAACAGAAGCTGACGGATTAGCAGTGGGGCGGCCATCAGCATTTGCCAGCGGTATTATTAAAAAACTGGTAAGTGGTATTTACACTATTGAGGATCAAATGCTTTTTGTACTTCTGAAAGAACTTTATCAGGCAAATCAGATTTTTATCGAACCCTCTGCTACGGCAGGGTTGATAGGGCCGGAGAGCGTACTCAATTCGACTTATGCTCCACTCAAGCATATCAACACCGCCAATATCACGCACGTAGCCTGGGCTACAGGCGGCGGGTTAATACCTGAGGAGATTAAAGGCGATTTTCTGAAGTAAACCCTAATCAGCCGGCCTCGGCTCACTATTCTACTTCGTCAGAAACTTCTTTAAGAAGCGGCTTCTAAACAAAAAATTAGAAATTATTTCTAAAATCTTTCCTTACTTTTGCTGCCCTTTCACAAGCAGCGGGGATGGTGCCCGGCTGAAGAAATGAAACAGAATTATTAACTTTTTAAAACTTTAATAATGCCAGGAAAAAAGAGAACCTATCAGCCGCATAAACGTCGTCGTAAGAGTGTACATGGTTTCAGAGAGCGCATGAGTACTGCTAATGGCCGTAAAGTATTGGCAAGCCGCAGAAGGAAAGGACGGTATAAACTGACCGTTTCTGATGAGCATGGTAGTAAAAAATAATTGAATAACATTCATTTTGTATAAAGCCTCTTTAACGAGGCTTTTTTTATTATACTTTTGATTCACTAAAATGAATTCTCCATCGAAAAGTTATACGCTTTAGATAAATTTCGCCGGCTAAAAGGAAGAAAAAAAATACAGGGGTTATTTGACCGCGGCAGGGCTATTTCACAACATCCGCTGCGCGTTGTATATCAATATATAGATGAAGGATCACCCTTGCAGAGTGGTTTTTCTGTTAGCAAGAAAAAATTTAAAAAAGCCACCGACCGCAACCGCATTAAAAGGTTGCTTCGCGAGACGTGGAGGCTAAACACGGTTGAATTGCGACAACAGTTGCAAAATCAGGATCTGCGTCTGGCGGTTTTTTTGATTTATACGGGTGCTGAATTGCCTCGTTTTCAAGAATTGGAACGCCAGGTACAAGATGTAATAAAAAAATTAATGGCTACTCGTCCAGAAACAAATCGGTAAACAGGCCCTCGCTCGGTTCTACGGCATAAGATTTAAAGTCTGTTATGCCTTCTGCTTTCAGCACATCTTCATCTATAAAAGTATATCCGGTACATTCCGCCGACGGGCGTTTCAGGATGAAATAAGCTGCATCGGCTACGATTTCCGGTTTCCGGCTTTTTCTGATGAGGGCATCTCCACCAAGTAAATTTTGCACGGCTGCGGTGGCAATGGTTGTTCTTGGCCACAGGGTATTGGAAGCCACTCCATCAACCTTTAGTTCGCCTGCCAATCCACTTGCTATCATCGTCATATCGTACTTGCTAATGGTATAAGGAGCATGCGCAATTACCCATCTTTCATCCAGATTTACAGGAGGAGATAAGGTAAGAATATGTGGATTAATTCCTTTTTTCAGGAAGGGGATGCACGCCTTGCTAACCAGAAAGGTACCTCTTACATTGATTTGCTGCATTAAATCAAAAGCCTTGGTGGTGGTATCTTGAATATTTGTTAACGAAATAGCGCTGGCATTGTTAATCAGGATATCAATCCCACCAAAATGTGATGCACCTTTGGTAACGGCTTCCTGAATCTGATCCTCAAAACGAATATCGCACTGGATAGGCAATGCTTTACCACCGGCATTTTCTATCTCTTCCGCAGCGCTGAAAATAGTGCCCTCCAGGCGGGGATGCTTCTCCACGGTTTTGGCCGCGATAATAATGTTGGCTCCTTCATGAGCGAGCTTAAGTGCTATGGCTTTTCCGATTCCGCGCGAAGCACCTGTAATGAAAGCCGTCTTGCCTTTGAAAAACATAATTATTTTCTTTTAAAATCGCCTCTTTTCCATGCTTTGATAAACTCCGACCAGGCAAAGGGGTTAAAGATATTTTGAGGTGGCGCCTGTCCCTGACTGTAATATTTACGAACGTTTTCTTGCATAAATTGGCGATTGGCTTCGTCGCCACTCATGGGCAGCCGGTCCATTAAAATTTTTCGGTTTGCTTCCGCTATATTTTTGCGGGCTATCTCTTCATTATCGTCGGGGAATTCTGTCTTGGCAAATTGCCGTGCAAATTCTTCAGGTGATGGATATTTCTTAATGATGCTGGTAGGAAGATAAACCGTGTCCTGAACCAATAGTTGTATCAGGCTTTGGCGGTTGCCATCCAGATCGGTCGGAACTGTGTAGATATGTGGTTTATAACCGACACTCGTAAATTCCAGTTTATCTCCCTTCAATACCACAATGGAAAACACACCTTCATCGTTTGAGATCGTTCCCTGATTTCGCCCTATTACGCTGATACTCACCCTCGGTAATCCCATCAGGCTATCTGCCGACATGACCACGCCATACAACTGAACCACCGAATCACGATACGATTCAAATTGAGCCAGAGATATTTTTGAAATTGAAAAGAGTATTAATATGGTAAGTAAAAATCGTTTCATCCTTCCAAAGTAAATGAATTTATTTATGGTGATAAGTAAGAATTATCACAAATTATGATCCGCCAAACAAAATAACTCCATCAATGGCTAAATTTGCGCGCAACCATTGTTTTTAACATAACATTCTATCATGAGAGAATCTGCTATTTTCGAAGCATTGTCTAAGGTTCAGGAGCCGGATTTGAAAAACGACCTGGTTACTTTAAATATGGTCAAAGATATTGTCATTAAGGGCAATGATCTTTCGTTCACCGTAGTGCTAACTACGCCTGCATGTCCGATGAAGGACCGGATAAAAAGGGATTGCATCAACGCTGTTCATGAAGTATATCCTGATGCCATGGTTACCGTTAATTGGGATAGCAATACCACTACGGCGCGGATGGATAAATACAGTGTGCTAAAGGGAGTAAAAAACATCATAGCTGTAGTGAGCGGCAAGGGTGGGGTAGGTAAGAGTACAGTCGCTACCAACCTGGCACTGGCTATCGGAGCTAAAGGTGCTAAGGTGGGTTTGATGGACGCCGATATTTATGGCCCCAGCGGTCATATCATGATGGGTGTGCGTGGCGAAAGACCGCAAATGCGCGACGTGGATGGCACACCTAAGATTGTGCCGATTATGCGTTATGGAATCAAAATGATGAGTATCGGACTTTTGGTGGATGAGAAGCAAGCTGTAGTATGGCGCGGCC
>JBIQMB010000398.1:0-4020 GCA_044463745.1 Chitinophagaceae bacterium
GTAATGCAATGACAGCCTTCGAACTTAAAAATATCGACCCAGACGACATTAGCGGTTTGCTCACAAAAGTTGAAAAGTCGTTTGACATTAAGTTTGACGACACCGAGTTAATGCATATTTCGACTTTTGGTCAGCTCTGTGACTTCATTTCGAATAAAATTCAACTTAACAATTCGGACGACTGCACAAGCCAACAAGCATTTTATAAATTGCGAGAAACAATTTCATCGTCACTTCATATCGACAAGAAATTAATCAGGACAGACTCTTCTCTCACAGACATTTTACCAAGACAGAGCAGACGTATATCGGTAAGAAAATTGGAAGGAAAATTAGGAATTAAGCTTGACATTTTACGACCACCACATTGGATTACAACGACACTCGTAATTGTCTTACTTGCCTCTGTATTTGGACTATTTTTTAATTGGAAAATCGGGGTTTCAGGAATTTTGGCTTCAATCGCAGGATTTTGGTTCGCAAACAAAATTGGAAATGAACTTGACTTGCAAACGGTTGGAGAAGTTGCAGAAAATATGACCAGAGAAAATTACATAAAGTCAAGACGAGACCCAAAGACATTTAATAAAAGCGAAATTGAAAAAATTCTGGCAGACTGGTTCAGTAACGATTTGGATTTAGACGAAAATAAATTAACCAGAGAAGCGAATTTTGTAGGACGATAGAAGTAAGTAATACTGGTAACATTTCATTGGCTATATGTCGGCTGACGTATAAATGCTCATCATTTGGATTTCTATTCAGCTTTTGTACTAAATTCGGCAGACGGAATACTATTTTCGGCACATCGCCAATGAGTTAACCGTTGGCATAAATACTTTTCGGTCTTTTCCCTAACTTTGGAATTATTTTTATGGCAACATCGTTAAATATAAACAACATACTTTCTCAGGTAAAGCAACTTGATAAAGCGGATCAGCTTACGCATCTTCAGCGGATGGCTTATTTGCTTAAAAGAAAGGAAACAAAAAAGGCCACGTCAATCCGTTTGACTTCACTTTCTGGCCTTGGCAGCGAGATTTGGAAAAGTGCAAGTGACATTGACAATTACATAGATGAAGAACGACAATGGTAATTCAGAACTTTGCTTCTAAAACAGTCTTTCTGGACACTGCACCATTGATTTATTTCATGGAAGGAAACAGTGAATATCAACCCGTTCTTGCCGTCTATTTGACTTCAACGACAAGGGCGGCTTTCCCTTTGTTACATCTTCTGTGACACTGCTTGAAGTTTTGGTGAAGCCCTTAAGGGAAGGACGAAAAGCTATTGCCGAACAATACAGGGACGTTCTGATAATAAAACAATGAGACCCATAACTTACTTAATCTTTATTTCATTTTTGTTCGGTTGCAATCTCAATCAGGCATCAGAAAGAAAAATAATAATTCCAAAGAACGACACAATTCAAATAACGGGCGATTTTGGAATATTGGGCTACATCTATTATGACGAAAATGGAAAGGCAGGCTTACTTAATGAAAGTAAAGTTTCAATATTAGAACCCCGTTTTGACTATATTGAAGATTGGTTACAATCGGGCGTAATGCAAGTTGATAGCGGAGGCTACGGATTTTGGGACATTGATTATGGGGGCTACGTCTTTAAGAAAATAGGGTTAGTTAATCTCAATGGGGAAGTGATTTTCAAACCTCAATTTGATGAACTATATATTTCTGACAATAGTGCGTTAGTGAAGGTGGATACCCTATTTGGATATGTTGACCTTAAAGGAAACTGGCTTATTCACCCAAAATATCAATATGCGGAACGCTTTGATAAAGGAGCCGCAGTCGTAAAGAAAAACGGAAAAATCGAGCTCATTAATAAAACAGGACAAAAAATTATCGATGAATCAATAGATGAAGCCTTTGGATTCAAGAATGGTGTTTCCATGGTTAAGAAAGGAAACAAATATGGATTTATTAATTACGAGGGAAAGTATCTCCTTCCGCTGGATGATTACCCAAGTATCGAAGAATACAATTGGTACCATGGACGATTTCAAAGGTCGGATAGGAAATATTATTTAATAGACACTGCAGGGAATTTACCCATGAAAACCGGTGTTGATGAAGTAAGAATTGTTAACAATAGAGACACGATTTTTGCAATAGGCAAAAATAATAAGAAGGAATTTAAATTAATAATTGGGTCAACTAGCAGGTAACATTTAAATGGCTATTTGCCGGCTAACGAATAAATGCTCATTATCAGTAATTCTATTGAGCTTTTGTACTAAATTCGGCCGACAGAATACTACTTCCGGCACATCGCAAATGAGTTAAACGTTGTGTCATCTTTCCAAAGCTTTTTAGTCCAGCAATTTTAATAAATTTGTTTTCATGCAAGTCCAGCTAGAAGTAGAATTTGACCAGTTACTTAAAATTGTGAAGACGCTGCCTAAAGGACAATTGATGCAATTGAAATTGGAAATCGAAAAGGAGGCAAAAGGTAACAAGGCTATTGACTTGGAAACTTTGCTCTTAAACGGACCAACTGCGACTAAAAAGCAATTAGACACTATCGCTAAAAACAGAAAAGCTATCAACCAATGGCGGACAAAATAGTATTAGTTGACACTTCCATCCTCATTGACTATTATCGTAAGACGGACAAAGAAAATTCTGTTTGGGTTAGCTTAGTGCGACAAGGTTATTCATTTGCCGTTTCCGTCGTGCCATTGAAGCGCAGCATGCAATCCTCAGCAACCTTAAAATATTGACAGTAACCAAAGGCCAAATGACAACAAGAAAATACGAAAATCCATTCTTCTCTTTATTGATAATAGCACTGTTCTTTACATCTTGTCGAAATGGTTTCTCTGAGCAAATTCCAACTGCTTTCTGTAGGAATCGATTTTCACCCAATAAATAATCCATAGAATCAAACCGATAATGCCCGGACCACCCCTGCCGGTAAATGAGAAGAATGTGAAGAAACACATGATAATACCGAGGGTATATGCAGGCCGGCGCTCGTTGGTCGTTATGCCCAAATCATCTGCTTCAAGGCGGATGGAATCAGCAAGGCGCGATACAACAAAAAAATGCCATATCCAGCCCACAATGGGAATGATCAGTAACCAGACCTGATCAGGAGTCAGTTGTCTGTTTTTTACCGAGATCATAGTTAGTGTTCGGCGAATAGTCAAAATGTAAAATATGAGAGGGATAAGGGTGATGAAGAAAAATAGGAAAAAAAAGAAAAATGCGCCTGCAGGTAAAAGTAAATTCATGTCGAAGGTTTTAAAAATAAATGATCAATGAATTTCGTGCCAAACATCTACGTAATATTTCGTAAACAGTTTAATGTTATTCCTCAAAATAAACCCTTCTCACTCTTGGAGAGATACCGGTAAATATTTCGTAAGGTATGGTGCCGGCCCATTTAGCCACTTTCTCTACCGGCAAATCTTCACCAAATACCAAAACCTCATCGCCTTCTTTTACATTGGGTATTTTAGAAACATCAAGCATCGTCATATCCATACAGATATTGCCTGTGGTGGATGCCGGCTTTCCATGTAACATCATCCTTCCTTTTCCGTTGCCCAGTGCGCGCGAATAACCATCTGCATATCCAATACGTATGGTGGCAATTGTTTTATCTTCTGTAACCCGCTTTACACCATAACCAACCACTTCCCCGGCTTTAACTTTTTTTATTTGTGAAACGGTAGTGGTTAACCGGTTTACTACTTTTAATTTGTCAGCGATAAGCGGGTTGCTGTCTATCCCATACATGCCTATACCCAGCCGAACCATATCCATTTGCATGGCCGGAAAACGGCTGATGGCCGAAGTGTTGGCCAGATGACAATCGAATGGATAAGTAATGACCGCCCTGATCTTAGCAACAATACTGTTAAACAAGCGAAACTGCCCCTTTGTAAAATCATCATGCGCTGGTTCGTCAGATGCTGACAGATGAGAGAAAACCGATTTTACTTTTATCCGCCGGTTTGTGCCTAACTCATGAAGCAATGATGGGGTATCT
>JBIQMB010000399.1:0-4001 GCA_044463745.1 Chitinophagaceae bacterium
GCCGGTAGCATTGCCCTTCTTCAGGTTGCCATTGTTATCGTACTCAATCAAAATCGTATTTTCTTTGAGCCAGTTATTATCTTTATACGCATACTGGTGTAAGGTGAGTTTACCGTTTCCATCGTGCACGATTTCTGCTTTATCTCTGGGCATCCCATCCCGGTAATCTATCTCCTGCACAAGATTATTGTTTTCGTAGATATAGGTTTTATAATCAACGTCACTAAAGTCAATTCTTTTAATCAGATCACCCTCATAATGGTACACTTCACTATTCCCATTGTTTTTTGTAATCTTTTGAAGTTTTCGGGTACCCTGAATATAATGAAAATCGTAGGTGTCGGTGAGGTCGCCATTGGTGATTACGACCTTTGAGGGCAATGACCTGGATTCTTCCTCAGGGGGCGTGGGCACTTCAATACCGCCCGGCTGTTCATCGTCTGGTTTTGCCGATTGTTTTTTGCAAGACGCTGCTCCCAGAACAATCATCAGAAATAAAAAAAGAGTCTTTTTCAAATCAAATTAATTTAATGAATGAAGAAAAATATTTTGATATCGGACATAGAACGATTTTCAACCCGTAATTCTTATGTTAAAGAACCAGACAAGCATATCATAGAAAAATACCTGAAAAAAATCCTCTGAGTTTTTACAGAGAAAAAATATCTTTTTCCCAGTCGTATTGATCTCCATTTTCATTGATTATTCATAATTTATACGATTATCTTTGACCCGAATCATCCACTGAGTTTTTCACGATCTGTGCACCAATTCATGCCAACGGTAAAAATCAGGAATCAGGATATTTGCAACCAAACAATCACTTTTATGAATCGCAGTTTCATTTTTCTCTTTTTATTCTTTCTCTCCTGCAACACCAATAAATATGCAGCTACAAATAAGGATTATAAACGGCAGGTAAAACAAATTTCAAAAGAAATAAGAAAGCAACCGCTCAATGGGAGCAAACGAACCTGGGTAGGAACAACCAATTTCGGAATCAGAAAGCCCGACTATGTCATCATTCATCATACGGCACAAAACAGTTGCGATCAAACCCTGCGAACATTTACCCTGCCCCGCACACAGGTGAGTGCGCACTATGTTATTTGCAAAGACGGAACGGTGCATCATATGCTTAACGATTACCTTCGGGCATGGCATGCAGGCGCGTCTTCGTGGGGAAATAACAAAGACATCAACTCCTCCAGCATCGGGATAGAACTGGATAATAATGGCTTTGAACCTTTTCCGGACTCACAAATCAACAGCCTGCTTACCCTGCTTGACACCTTAAAAAACCGGTATAATATTCCCAAAGCAAACTTCATTGGCCATGGCGATATTGCTCCGATACGCAAGAACGATCCGAATGTCAATTTTCCGTGGAAAGATCTTTCATCATTGGGTTTTGGATTATGGCATGGGGACACTTCGGCTGTGGTGCTGCCTGAAAACTTTAATTCGATCCAGGCTTTAAGAATCATTGGATTTTCGGTAAAGGACACCTCTGCTACCATCCGGCAATTTAAACGCCACTACTTGCAGGCAGAGGGAGATTCGATTCTGAATGAAGGAGATAAAAAAATACTTTTTGACCTGATGAGGCAATCGATCTAATTAATCAATTCGTCGGCAATAAAACGCCGGGTATCCTTTGCTTTTTGATCATCAGGAAAATGGCGTCCTGCCTATTATTCCAGTTCTTTCACACTCTTTTCCAGTATTTCAAGCAAGGTATCTACCTGCTGCAAATGAGTTCGGAAGGAAAGTGCAACAAAGCGGAGTAAAAATTTGCCATCAATGGTTGTAGTCGAAATAAATACCCGTCCATCTTGCTGAATGCGATGAGCAATTTCTTTATTAAAAGAATTTGCATCACCGCTCTGTGGCGAGTACCAAAAGATGACGACAGACAGATCGGGAAAAGGTCCCGTTTGAAAGCCCAGGTCCCTCACCCGATTGTAGAAATATTCTGTCAGCAAAAGTTTCTCTTCCAGACTGGCTCTGAAAGGTGCGATGCCATGCAGTTTTAGCGGAAGCCACATTCTCATACCGCGAAAGTGTTTGCTCATTTCGGGCGATAGATCGGTGGGCGAATATTCTTCAATCCTTTCTCCCGCATCCTGCATATATCCTGCATGGTAACTGTTGGCCTCAAGCAAGTGATGCACATCTTTCACCAGAACAATTCCCAGTCCATAGGGAACGAACAAACCTTTGTGCGGATCAAGAATAACAGAATCAGCCAGATGGATGCCATGCATTTTTTTCTTTCCCTCTTCGGTCAACATAAAAAATCCTCCATAAGCAGCGTCCACATGAAACCACATCCCATATTTTTCTGAAACGGCCGCGAGTTCTTCAAGCGGATCCACAGCTCCCACATCGGTAGAGCCTGCATTGGCAAAAAGAATAAAAGGTTTTAATCCGGCTTTTAAATCAATCTCTATTTGTTCGCGAAGCTTTGAAACATCTATTCTGTAATGATCATCCATATCAATCATCCGCAGTACACACTCACCAAGGCCTGCCACCCGCAACGATTTGAGAATGCTATGATGCGCCTGCGCACAGGTGTAAACAACCGATTTTTCTACATCGCGCGATTTCACCTGCTTTGCATCCCTTGCTGCTGCTATCGCAATCAGATTGGCAATGCTGCCTCCGGATGTCAGGTTACCACCAAACTCTCCTGTGTAACCGATTAATTTTCCGGTCCATCGAATCAGCGCATTCTCTAACCGCACAGCACCCGGCGAAGCAAAGAACACACCGGCGTATCGGTTAGAAACAGCCACCATAAAATCGGCGAGAGCTGAAGCATAAAGCCCGCCTGCGGGTATGTACGCAAAGTGCCCGCCCGAAGGAGGATTCAAGCCTACCCCATCGATACGATCAGAAATAAAAGGTAGAATTTTACTGATCTCATGGGTTTCATTATCTATTTCAAAATTTTGATCTTCTTCCCGGCTTTCATACCCTTGCATCTCGTAGGTTTTTTGTTGCGGAAGGGTCTGTAAATAGGATTCAGTATAATGGTTCACTGCATCTAACAGTTCAGCTCTTTTTTCTTCACTTACTTCCAGAGGTTCGGATAATTCCCTTAAGTGTTCAATTTGTTTCAGCAAATCAGGTTTTTCATTCATTACGCATCTTTTTTATCTGCGCAAAAATAAACCAGGAAAAATGTATCTCCACAGATAATATGATGAAGGGTGTAGCCATGGGTTGAGCTTATGCCAAAAGCGTAAAATCTGTCGTTCATGATTATGGGTAAAAGCCGGGAAACCATCGGATCAAACTCATTTTTTTCTCCTGTTTTTTTCAGAAAAACGTACATTTAGCCGTCTCAATATTTAATTACTAAAACTTTTTTCGGGATGAAAGGAATATTATTTTCACTCCTTCTTACTTTACTCACCGGTATGCTCACTGCACAAACCATTCCATACACAAACTGTGATAACTGCTGGGATGCTGACTCGCTGGGCAATCATCGGGTGGCTGTAGAATTTATTGGTACGGGGCAATATGCAAAAAGCACGATACCCTGGAGAAGGCGGGACTTACATCCGGAAAACATCAGGGTCATTGTACAGGACGGACAAACCGGAAAAAAGATTGAAAACATAAAAACCGGTACGATCACCCGCGAATACGGAGAGGTCTTCTTTGAGCCTACATCAGGTAAAGGCCTCTATTACATTTATTATATGCCATTTAAGAATACAGGCAGTGCAAACTATCCGAACAGCGTGTATCTGCTACCTGAAAAAACGGCTTCGGAAGAATGGCTTCAAGGACTCGAGGACAGTAACGTCCGATCAAATACGGCTGTCAACGAATTTCAATCCATTAATTCATTCAATACATTTTATCCGATGGAAGTTGTAGCCACTGAATTTGAAGCCAATCGTATCCTGAAAGAAAACCCTTCAGACCCGTTTCTTGTTTTTCCCGAAGACAGGTTATATTCTATCCGCATGCGGGAAGATTTA
>JBIQMB010000400.1:0-3994 GCA_044463745.1 Chitinophagaceae bacterium
TGGGTAAAGAATTGTAAAGCAATCAGATAAGAATCAGTATTATTTTTTAGTTGCTATTAGTGATAATCGTCATGTCTTGTAGTTAGTTAATAATTCTTAAACAAATGGGGAGAATTCCTTTAAAAAAAAGTAAATCAATAATTGCTTAAGATGCAGATAAAAAGAAACATAAAAAGAACTCCGAATTGTGAAAAACAAAATCTCGAACAAAACATCTATAAAGAAGAGGGGGCCATCCTTGTACAGTCATCCATACTTTATAAAAAGGAGCATTTCAAGTACGAAACATTAATCAGCAAGTGGACAAAAATTATTGCTCTTTTTGAGTCTTTAGTTTTTTTGCTCCTGGGTATATATTTTCTTTTTTTTCAAAAAAATTTTAATAGCGTAATGGGAATTACTTTCAACAATGTTAATGGCTTGGCAGATTACAAGGCAATATATGGAGGGCTACATCTAGGAATAGGAGTATTCATGATCATAAACCTTCTGAGAAGGGATTATCTGGTTGTGATCTTTCTGATGTTTACCACAGCATGTGGTTTAGCTCTTGCAAGGTCTGTCAGTGTAATTCAGGATTATGCTCCAACCACTCTAATGCTGTTCTTACTTGGTGTAGAAATTTTGACGATTTTAATAAACGGATTATTGTTAATCTTAATCAAAAGCATTGAATTAAGATCGGGAATTATTTCCGGGGAAAAATAAAAGGAGACAGTTAAGAATTGGTTTATCCTACTTAGTACGATGATCCTCTGAATGCTTTTGCAGAGGCAATGATGCGAAGAAAGTGGATGTAATCAATCCATTAATTATTAAAATATGATACTGTAAAAATGCACGGTGTTTTGTTTTTAAAGGTGAATCTATATGGCCATAACTATATCCACGGTGGAGTTAGCTACATAATACCAAATCAACTCATAGCTATTAAAAGAATAACAACATGAAAATTGCAATTGCTCAAACAAAATCAATTAAAGCAGCCATATTAAGCAATATCGAAAGGCACAAAAAATTTATTGCTCTTGCGGCGGCTGCCAATGCCGAGGCTATTTTTTTTCCGGAACTTTCGCTGACCGGGTATGAACCGGAACTCGCAAATGACCTGGCTATAAATGAAAGCGATAATCGCTTAGACACATTTCAGAAAATAAGTAATGAAAACCACATAATTATCGGAATTGGGCTGCCAACGAGAGGTCAATCAAAAGTTCGAATAAGCATGATAATCTTTGAACCCAATAAATTCAGACGAACTTATTCAAAACAACAACTTCATAAGGACGAGCAACCATATTTTGAAAATGGTATTGAACAGATTATAATCTCAGTATACAAAACAAAAATCGCCCTTGCGATTTGTTACGAGAGTTTACAAACCACACATGTAAAAAATGCGCATACAATGGGAGCAAACATTTATTTAGCGAGCGTAGCTAAGCCCGCAAATGGTATTGAGCAAGCGCTAAAGCATTTTCCTACTGTAGCAAAACAATATTCAATGCCTGTTTTAATGGTAAACTGTGTAGGTTTTTGTGATAATTTTTTAAGTGCTGGCAATAGTGCTATCTGGTCAAAGGACGGAAGCCTGGCGGCGCAACTAGATCACAAAGCAGAAGGAATTTTGATCTTTGATACAGAAACAGAAAAAATACTTAAAAGTACAATGCAACCTTTCGACCACCAAAACTAAGTCGAAAGAACAATCACCTTCGTATCATATAAGGGATAAAAAAGTATTATGACGATTTTAAACTTTAATATTTAAAAGAAAAGATGAAAAATAATTTACCACCTTAAAATGTCAACAATCTTCTGACCGAAGCATTCGTGACATTAATAGTTCTTTGAATATCAACATAAAAATAAGCCGGCCATCATCAGAAAAATTATAAACTTTATTCGTTCAATATACTTTTGTTCCACTTGAAAGTTCTTGAATAGCCCACCCTCCTCAATTTTTAAAGTTGGCCGACATTTTAAAATTAAACCGTAAAAAGATGAAAACTTTCCTCGTTATAATACTGACCTTTAATACACTCAACATTTATGCACAAAATAAATTTCAAGAGTATTTTGATAATTTAAATCTTAATGGAAGCACTACCATTTATGATTATAAGAATCAAATATGGATCTTCACTAATGAGCAAGATGCCAATATCGCCACATTGCCCGCGTCAACATTCAAAATCCCCAATACCTTATTTGCACTCGAATTTAAAGCTGTTAAAGACGAGAATGAAATTTTTAAATGGGATGGAAAACAAAAAGAACATTTGGGTAAAGTCATCCCGATATGGAATCAGGATACTGATTTGAAAAGTGCTTTTAAAAACTCAACGATTTGGGTTTATGTAGAAGTCGCGAAAAGAGTAGGGAGAGAACGATACCAGAAAGTATTAAAAAACATTGGATACGGAAACAATAACCTTTCAGAAATGGGCACAGATTTTTGGAATTATGGAGAATTTGCAATTACACCAAAGAATCAAATTGAATTTCTAATTAAACTTTACGGAAACCAATTACCTTTCTCAAAAAAATCGATTGATAAAACGAAAGAAATAATAATTTCTAAAAAAACAAGCTCTCGCATATACCGTTCTAAAACGGGATGGACAAGGAGAAATGGAACAGATATAGGTTGGTGGGTTGGCTATGTAACTACCAATGACAATGTGTATTTCTTTGCCACAAGGTTATTAAAAGACAAAAACGATGCTAACCCTAACTTTGAGGAAGGAAGAAAAAAAATTACCAATGAAATTCTGGACAAGATAATCGCCCGGCAATAAACAATGAACTGCCTGCGCTCAGCTTAGTCGAAACAGTAATTCCGATCTCTTCTATTCTTATTTCCCTACATGTCGTCTATCGTTTCTTCGCCTAACCCGCTCTCCGATTGAATAGCGTTATAAGTAGTCTTGGCCGAAGAACAAATGATTTCTACCGAATAATTTTCCTGGATTTATCATGAAGTCAATGATAGCTCCAGGAAATCACTTGCGAAACCTCTCGCTATTAGTCGGATTGGGCACCCTTTCTTCTCATCAGTGTCTCCGGTACGGGACCTTGATGGTTTAATCCCGCAATATCCTCCAGGCCTGCGTCACACGTCTTTAGGAGAGCCATTGCGGCGAAAAAAAATCGATGTTACCGGTCGTGCCGCATCCTACCCCCAGAGCAATCGCTTAGCGTGGAGACCGGATGTGCACTATTTGCTCTTCGTGATGTTAGCGTAGCGCATCGCGAAGTTTAGATAAAAAAAGGATTTGAAATCCCGTTCATTAATTTTTAGAGCGGATTATAAATCCGCATTATCTACCGTTCGGTATGCGCTTCGCTTAACATGCCGACCAGGGACAAGATTATTAGTCCGTTCGCCCACCTTAATCTCGATTAGTATGAGTTGTAATTGTGAGTCAATGCCTGGCTTGCGCTTTTTCATAATTGTCTGATTAACAATATTAAAATAAATTGTAACCAAATACTTTATAGCGTACTTTAGCGTAAATAAATATGTTAGCGGCAAGCAAACTTCACCGATGATAAACTATTCAATGAAATATGGAGTATCTGAAATGGCTCGTTTACTGCGTGTAGATAGAGAAATAGTACAAACTTGGTCATATGTTTTTTCTGAATACTTAGGTTCAGAAGCTAATCCAGGTAAGGGAAAAGTTCGACAATTTATTACGAACGACATTCGAGTCCTGGCTTATATTTCAATGTATTGGGAAAATAAACCAGACATAGAAAACATCAAATTAGGTCTTAATTCTGGCAGCCATTTGGACAATGATAATATTGATGATTTAATTACTAGCGTTACACCTTTGTTCAAGACAATGCCATCTGAGATTGACGAAAATTGGGGAGGTGTTGCTTTTGGCGGAGAATTTGGATTTGCTGACATATTCGAGAATGCAAACTCGTTCAAATTAGCTGGCGATATACTCATCGAAAATGCACAACAAAATTATGAAGA
>JBIQMB010000401.1:0-3992 GCA_044463745.1 Chitinophagaceae bacterium
ACAATTTGAAGTGCCTCCTTAACTTCTTCGAAATTAAGGAGGTTGGTATAAATAAGCCGTCAAACCACTAACCGGATAGATAATGCCTCCTTAACTTCTTCGAAATTAAGGAGGTTAGTACAAGTAAGCCGTCAAACCATTGACCGGATAGATAATGCCTCCCTAATTTCTTCGAAATTAAGGAGGTTGGTAGGGATATGACTGGATTACTTTCAGTGGTCCAGGAGGGGGGTGGTGACAAACAAAAACAATTTGGCTGCGCCGATTTTATTTTCCGCAAATCCTTTGAAAAATAAATTTTTCACGGATTTGGCGGAAAATAAAAATCCGCCTATCGGCGGATAAATTGTTTTTGTTTGTCGGGATGACTGGATTCGAACCAGCGGCCTCTTCGTCCCGAACGAAGCGCGCTACCGGGCTGCGCTACATCCCGAACAGAAATGCAAATTTAAGTTTTTTGTTGGTACAGAAATAAATATGAGAAGAAAAGAGAGTATTTTATTTCCTTATTTAAATAAAAAAATCAAATCCGGACTCTGCAAGAATTGGTCAATAAAATTTATTTTTAAAAAAACTCCCATGCCATGCAACGAAATGAGAACTTCGGTTGTCAACCATTCAGAATCGCATGCATGGATTATGAATTATTACTTCGGGATTGCCTGAAACAAAAGCCGGACGCGCAGAGGAAACTGTATGAACATTTTTCGCCTGTTATGCTCGGAGTATGTTATCGTTACACCAAAAATATTCAGGATGCCGAAAATATTCTGCAAGACGGGTTTGTAAAGGTTTTTTCTCATTTAAAACAATTTAATGGTGAGGGAGAACTCGGTGCATGGATCAGAAAAATCATGGTAAACACCGCTCTTAATTATTTAAAAAAGAATCGGCGCTACAGTTATGATATGGTCTTTGACGAAATGCCCTTGCATGTTGTCGATGACCATGATCCCATCGTGAAGCTTAGCGCAAAGGAGCTATCCGAATTGATCCGGCAATTGCCGACTGGTTTTCAAACAATTTTTAATCTGCATGCGGTTGAAGGTTATACCCACGTGGAAATTGGCAATATGCTGGGTATAAGCGACGGAACCTCGCGTTCGCAGTACGCACGTGCACGAGCCCTGCTCATTGAGTGGATTGAAAAACATTATTCATACAAAAAGGAAAATAGGTATGGAACAAAATAATTTTGAAAAGAGCACCAGGCAACAGCTTGAGGAATTAAGGGTTACCCCCTCAGAAGCTGTCTGGGCGAATGTGGAGAGAAAAGTAAGACAAAAAAGACGTCGTCGAAAACTGGCTCTCGTTTTAAGTATTATATCTTTGATTATGGCACTGAGCGGTGGATATTGGATGGTGGAACATATGGGAAGAAATGAAGAAAAAGAACTCTTTGAAACTCAGGTAACATCAATACCGAAAAAAGATGAGCATGGCAATCTCAAAACCCAAATCGCTATTCCGACAGATTCAAATCAGTTTCAATCTGATAATAAACAGATCGACACTACAAAAACGTCGATTCAATTACAGGATCATACCATCCATTCTGAATTACAGAATACTGAAAACCCTACATCATTCGAAACACAGAAATCTTCTTCCTACGACTCGTTTCGTACTACAACTACAACAGAAATTGCCGGAGCCCAGTCAAAAAGCAGTTCAGGGTTCATAAACCAGCCATCCACAATTTCATTAAGACGAGATGAAGCTAAAATAGGCCCGCCTATCTCCGCGCCTGGTTTAGATCAGCAACTTTCCATCTCTTCATTCACAAGTCCGTTTCAATCCGTAACCCAAAATCTGACAGGAAGTGTAGATGAAATAGCTTTCATGGATGATCCCGGTCTACCTTCCAAATCTGATGACGATTCTGTTCGCTCGTCCAAATGGAAGTGGGGAGCCTCTGTTCAAGGTGGCCAAACCCTGCTTGACAAGGTGGCTTTTCAATCACAACCTGCATCTGATCTGATGTATTATTCGCCAAACCTATCTACCGGCGGCATTCCTTCCACTCCCAATACGTCCTTGTTGATAAAGAGACGGAATGCCGCTGCCATGGGCGTTAAGATTTTCGTGGAAAGAAAACTATCGCGATCTGTTGATATTTCAGCCGGTATTCAGTACAGCTATTTCTCTTTTATTAATGAGGTTGGAAATCGTCTGGATAGTTCATTAACCGTTTATTCGGCCGCAACCTATACACATTCTTATCGGAATAATCTTGGCTTTGTTGAGATCCCCGTTTCAGCCAGATTCAGGTTAACATCTGAACATGCCCTTCCGATATATTGGAATGCAGGTGTAGCGGTCTCCCGACTGATACACAGCAATGCATTGCAACTCCATGTCACCAATAGAATGTACTATGTAGATAATTCTTTCTTTAGAAATATGCAGGTGAATTTGTCAGCCGGTTTTGCTGTTGAGGTGCTGAAAGGGAAAAACTTCTCCATTAATACCGGCCCTTATTTTTATCTGCAGCCTTCTCATTTAGCTAAAGAAGGCATCTATGAACAGAGAAGATTGATTTCTTACGGATTTAATGCAGAAATCTTGTTTAACAAAAAATAATTTTTTTTCAGGTTGATGCAACGATATCAAGAAGAAGATTGTCAACGCATTAAATAACCAGTTATGAAAGTGAAAGATTTATTTTTATCAGGCGCGACAATATTGTTGTCCGGTTTTTTATTGAGTGGTTGCATAAAAGATAGTTGCAAAAAATTACGAACCTATAGCTTTTACCAACCGGTATATAAAACGACCCATGAAGTAAAAGCGGCGATTAAGAGTGACGCGCCAAAGGCTATTGAGAATCCTGGAAAAATATTTATCCGGGGTGATTACATTTTTCTGAATGAAGTAGACAAAGGAATCCACATCATCAATAATAAGGATCCACGTTCTCCCCAAAATGTTGCCTTTGTCAATATTCCCGGCAATGTGGATATGGCCGTAAAAGGAAACGCATTATATGCTGATCTTTATACCGATTTGGTTACGCTGGATATTTCAGACCCATTAAGTGTGCAGGTGAAAAATTATATGGAAGGCGTGTTCCCTTACAGATTTTACGCTACCGGTTTTGATACTACGAGAATTATCGTAGATTGGGTAAGAAGAGATACCACTCTTATAGAAAACTGTAACCAGGCAATTCCTTCTGTGTTTTATGATTCCTATGGTTTATACATGGCGCAGGCCAATGCGGGGACGAATGCGTCAGCAGTTGGAATGGGTGGATCCATGGCTCGCTTTGCCCTTGCTTCAGACCGGATGTACACGGTATCAACCACCGATCTGAATGTCTTTAATATCTCTTCCTCCTTTAATCCGGAATACAGGAAAAAAATCCAGTTGAATAATTCAATGATAGAAACGATTTTTCCGCTCCGAAATAATTTATTTATCGGTTCTATGTCGGGCATGTACATTTATAATATTGACAATCCTGAAAACCCGGTCTTAAAGGGAAAGTTTACCCACGTTACAAGCTGCGACCCGGTTATAGCAGACGATAATTATGCCTACGTAACCCTTCGTTCGGGCACCCAATGTCAGGGATTCACCAATCAACTGGAGGTATTGCAATTGAATAAGTTTACAGATCCGCTTTTGCTGAAAACTTACAGCATGGTAAATCCCCATGGATTATCCAAAGATGGTAATTTGTTGTTTATCTGTGATGGCAAAGCCGGGCTAAAAGTATATAATGCAACGAATCCCAATAAACTGATAGAAGTAATGCATTATCCCGGAATCGAAACTTACGACGTAATTGCGTATAACAAACTTGCGTTGGTGGTAGCGAAGGATGGGTTATATCAATTCGATTTTTCGGATGATAAAAATATTCATTTGGTAAGCAAATTAACAATTAGCAGACAATAAAAAAAATGATGAAAAGGATTACAATATTGACACTGTGTTCACTTTTTATAGTAATGGTTTTTAGCTCATGTAGCAAAAACAAGATAGAG
>JBIQMB010000402.1:0-3990 GCA_044463745.1 Chitinophagaceae bacterium
ATTGCCCGCCATTATGAATTGATCATGCAGGTGGGCGATAACCTCAATGACTTCAGTGGTGCGTTTGAAAAAAAATCGATAGAAGACCGTATGCGTGCTGCAGATGAAATGCGCTCCCAATTTGGGTCAAGTCTCATCGTGCTGCCAAATCCTTCGTACGGTGAATGGGAAAATGCGTTGTATAATTACAAGACTAATCTGACGCAGGCTCAAAAAGATTCTATTTATCGTGGTATTCTCAGGAACTATTAAAAGGAGAATGGAATACGATTGGACAACTCTTAGGGGAAAGATCATCAGCAGATTCGTGACTTTGCTTGGGATTGGAACGGAGCTGGAGCTCCGTTTTCCCGGATAGTAACCTTTTAAACACAGGCATTTTATTAAAACATCCTGTCTTAAATGACGGGTTTCAGTAACAACGAAAGGTCTCTCCCAATTCCCCTCCAAAAGGAGGGATGGATGTCATATGCCCGTTCGATGCTCGTTATTTTAATGATGATTCAAGGCACGTGACAGACGGGGTGGTTTTCCAATGCAGCCGAAATTTAATGTTCATAATATTATCGCTGCTCAATCAACATCACCGTTCTTGCCGCTTGCTCACGCTCCTGACCCTCGCTTAGCGTGAAGACCGGATTTGCATCAAGGGTCGTTTTAAATAGCACGAGCGAGACGCTTGCGCTTGGGAACTGAGTGTGAGCTAACAGTAGTACAAGCGAGACGCCTGCACATGGACAAAGAGCCATTTTCCGAAACCTCTTTAGAGGTGAAATGATTGTAGAAAGACATAATAAATGAAACCAAAACCCCGTAGGGGTGACATAAAAAACACACCGACCAAACCGTTCTTGCCGCCGGCTCATGCTCCTGGCCGCCGCTTAGCGTGAAGACCGGACTTAGATATCAGAGGTCGTTTTTTGAATAGCACAGGCGAGACGATTGCGGTTAGCAAAGCAATCAATTTATATGGAACGGAGCAGGAGCTCCGTTTTCCCGGATCAAATAATAAAGGCGAGAAATATTCCCGCCTTCATTTTTATTAAGATGAAAAATCTATTATCTCCTGCTGCCTGCCATTCTTAGCAGAAACAAGAACAGGTTGATGAAGTCCAGATATAAGGTTAGTGCTCCTAATATAGATAGCTTTTTGGTTTGTGTGGCATCTACACCTCCATATTCTATACCCTCTCCTATTCTTTTTAATTTTTGTACATCGTAGGCCGTCAACCCGGTAAACAAAAGCACACCCAGAATACTGATGATGTAATCCAACTGACTGCTTCCCAAGAAGAAATTAATAACCATGGCGATGAGAATTCCAATGACTCCCATAATCATGATCCGACCAAACTTTGTGAGATCAGTACTCGTAGTATATCCCATTACCGCCATGATCCCGAACATAGCAGCAGCCGATAAGAAGCAACCTAAAACGCTGCCGGGAGTATATGCAGCCAGAATAAAACTAAAAGCAATTCCATTGATGGTGGCATAAGCAAGAAACAAGGCCATCAAAACCGGAGCCGACAACCTCTGAAAACCGAACGACATGATCAGCACAAAAATCAGCGGTGCAAACATGGTTATCTTACCCAATCCGGTCAAACCAACCGGCGTTACCAGGTACGACATCCATTGTTGATTAACGTTAAACTGCCAGGCAAAAAATGCTGAAACACCCAATGCAAGGAACATGAGCAGAAAAACATTGGAGATAAAACTTTTGGCAACAGACCTTTCGCCAATTGGTGCATAACTGATATTGGTTATCTGATCTTTTTTGTTATCTAAATAATCCATTATTTATTCTATTTGGTATAAAATTAAAACGTTTATTTCTTATTCTTATTTATTTTCTGTGAAAAAACTAAAGAGCTCCAATTTTTATGATAGGTAATCCAATCATGGAAGACAGCCATTTCAAACCTCAATACCAGACAAATGAAATGAACCCATAGCATGCCAACCGTTAAAATTATCATAAGGCTACATTTCAGTTGCAACTTGTACATGTCCACATGAGTCTTACATGCAGATTCTCATTTTTTAAGATTTAATGGTTAAGATTTTTTAAGCCCGGGCTTCTGTCGAGTTGCCCGGTTTTTTTATGCCCTACATCTAAAAAAAAGAGGGCAATCTTTCGATTTACCCCCTTAAATTTATTTATCAATACGGTCGATTAATTCGGTCTGAATTTTTCAGAAACCATTTGCTGAGCCATATCCGGAATATCATCTGCCTTGTATTTTCCTTCATCAAGCTTTTTCTTGGTTTCTTCAAATGCTTTTAATGTAAGATCAATGTCTTCATCCGAATGCACGGCAGTAGGAATCAATCGATAAATAATCTGTCCCTTTGGAATTACGGGGTAAACCACAACGGAACAAAATATATCGTAATTCTCTCGGATATCCATCACCATGCCGGTTGCTTCCGGAAGATCACCTTTCAGGTACACCGGTGTAACGGGAGTGGTGGTAACGCCAATATCAAAACCTCTTTCGCGCAAGCCATTCTGCAAGCGGTTTACATTGTGCCAGAGTTTATCTTTAAGCTCAGGCATAGTTTTTAGCATCTCCATTCTCTTGATCATGCCTTCTACCACAATCAATGGAAGACTTTTGGCAAAAATCTGAGAGCGGACATTATATTTCAGAAAGGTGATAATTTCCTTAGGCCCTGAAATAAATGCACCAATGCTGCCCATGCTTTTTACAAATGTGCTGAAGTACAAATCTACTCCATCCTGACAACCTTGTGCCTCGTCAGTTCCTGCGCCGGTAGGCCCCATAGCGCCAAAACCATGAGCGTCATCTATAAGCAACCTGAAATTATACTTATCTTTCAATGCCACGATTTCCTTTAGCTTTCCCTCACTGCCACTCATTCCGTACACCCCTTCGGTAATAACCAAAATACCGCCGCCATTTTTTTCAGCCATTTTTACCGCACGTTGCAATTGTTTTTCACAGTCTTCAACATCATTATGCTTATAACTGTAGCTGTAGCCCATGTGCAACCTTACTCCATCCATCAGGCAGGCATGTGCCTCTGCATCGTGAACAATTACATCGCGACGGGTTACCAGTGCATCAATGCAACTCATCACACCCTGGTAGCCAAAATTCAGAAGCATGGTATCTTCTCGTTTAACAAAAGCAGACAATATGTGCTCCAGTTCCCGATGCAAGGCTGTATTTCCACTCATCATTCTGCTCCCCATCGGATTTCCCATTCCGTATTTGGCCGCGGCTTCAGCATCCACCTTTCGAACTTCAGGATGGTTAACCAGTCCTAAATAATTATTCAGGCTCCAAACGATTTTCTCTTTTCCCCTGAATTTCATCCTGCTTCCCAGTTCACCTTCCAGAATAGGAAAAGCAAAATACCCATGCGCCCTCTCCAGATGGTTTCCTAATGGCCCCTGATCTTCGCGCATCCGTTCAAAAAGATCCTTCATATCATTAAATTTATGTTGTAAAATTGCGCGCAAAATTAAAGCTTTACAGCCATAAAGCACTTTTATTTTTGCACCTTTAGCACTTAATTGTTAATATCTGACCTTTAGTTTTCGGTTCCTGATACGAAATCATAAATTAATCGCGACACTTCGGCCATCATTTTCACAGCACTATCACGGTCTGCAAGTTTTTTAGAAAGAATGACCAATACATATTTTCTCCCATCAGGCAGAAACACTATCCCTGAATCGTGCTCTACCCCTGTGATATTGCCTGTTTTATGCGCTACCCGCACATCGGCCGGAAGCAAAGCCGGAATCACTTCATTGTGACGCTGATCTTCAAGAATTTTTATCATTTGATCAGATGCATCCTTGCTGACCATTCTTCCTTCGCCAATCAATCGGAACAATATCATGAGGTCATGCGCCGTGGTTACATTATTCAATCCTGCATCGTAGGCTTTCTGATCTTCCACCCCACGCAGTACAAGCATATTCTTCGTTCCCAGTTTTTTCATCGTGCG
>JBIQMB010000403.1:0-3967 GCA_044463745.1 Chitinophagaceae bacterium
CGCTTGATTTGACGCTTGGAAATAAGCCCGCTGAAACGGATGAAAAGAGAATCATTCACCCGGAGTGGAACTGGACAAACCGGACTTATCTTGTCAAGTTTGACAGAAAGATTTTTGACCTTAGAAAAGTTGAGATTGACCCGACGAGACGCATGGCTGATTTGGATCCTTCGAATAATCAGTTAGAGCTGAAATGGTGATAATGAAGTTTATAAGAAGATGATTTTTCCGGCTTCACTTGGATAATACGGTTCAAGTTTTTCGGAAGCATCGCAACATTGTTTTTGTGGGAATACATTTGCATGAGGTCGTTTAATTTTTTCCTTCGGATGTACAAATGGCTGTAGAATTCTACTATACCTGTGGTGGATTTGGAAATGGTAAATGCAAGTAATGAATTCTGCTTAAAAGTTTTTATTTTTTAGATCTCTCATTTTTTTGACGAAAGATTCAGACACTTCAGCTATGTTGGCAATGTCAGAAATGGTAAGGGTTTTAATCTCAAGTAGGTTTAGAACAATATTTTTCTCCTTCTCGGTTCTGCCTTTTTCGATCCCTCTTTCAATCCCTTTTTCCATCCCTTTTTCATAGTAAATTTCAAGACTATTCATAATATTCACTTTTTATGATCACAATATTTACTTTCTTACAGTCTAATCTTGTTTGTGAAAATGAAGGGAACAATAGGATTGCTTAGGAGTTTTTATTTTTTAAATCCCTCATTTTTTTGACGAAAGATTCAGACACTTCTGCTATATTGGCAATATCTGAAATGGTAAGGGTTTTAATCTCAAGTAGGTTTAGAACAATATTTTTCTCTTTCTCGGTTCTGCCTTTTTCGATTCCCTTCTCGATTCCTCTTTCGATCCCTCTTTCGATTCCCTTCTCGATTCCTTTCTCCATCCCTTCTTTAATCCCTTTTTCATAGTAAATTTCAAGACTATTCATAACATCAGTTTTAATTGATTCCGGTAACGAATTTAATACATTTTCGTCGAAAACACTTCTGCTCCCAATATAGATTATGATACCTTTTCGTAGCGTTTTAGGCCCCTCCATAGCCCAGGTTAACAATTTTATTACGTTTGCTTCAAGCCACTCTTTATTCCAGATGTGCTTTAAAGCTAAAAAGGATGCTGTTAAAAACTTATTTTGCAACGCTTCAATCTCATTATCTTCCAGTTTGCCAAGATCATGAAAGATAAAATCAAAATCGGGTAAAAATTGCTTTAATTCCTTATCGATGTTTTCAAAAAGACCACTCAGTTTCCTGTACTTCCATCTTTTTTCTCCGTGGTAGAGCAGTATCGGAATAACGACAGATAAAGGCTCCTTGTTTTGTATTTGCTTTTGAAATGCTGAAAAAATATAGCTTCCCATCTGTACCGGAGCATATTTGTCCGGGTGACTTTTATGTTCAATGAGAAAGCATATCCTGACACTCTTATCGGAGCCCTTCAATTTGCAATAGTAAACTATATCTGAAATGGATTTACTAAGATCTTCCGAAACATAGGTCTCTGATACCTGTTCGAGGGTTGAAAAGTCTAATTGATTTACAATATTTTCCGGTAATGCACTTTTTATATACTCAATGGCAATTTCTTTGTTGGAAAGAAGACTCCTTATAAAATCGTCATGTGTAGGAATTAACTTTTTCATATTATGTAAAAATAAGGTTTAAAATGATTGAAGACCTTCTTTCCGTAGATTTTAGAGAAATTCGGCCATATATCGGAAATGGCAGGAGGTGAACGGTGGTTATCCGTCTGAACCATTATAAGTCTTATTGTTCCGGAACTCATCTCTTCTTTTTGGTCACACCTCTCCAACCTATTTGTTTTTATCCTTTCTATTTCTGAAAAAAAGCCGAATGATTTCTATTTTTGCCGCATGATTGAATTAAACAGTGAAGAAGAAGTCATATTGAAAAAAATTTCTGAAGCAGCGGATGAATTAAATATGGAAGCTCGTGTGATTGGAGGATTTGTAAGAGATAAGATTCTTCACAGAGGTGATAAAGACCTGGACATTGTGTGTGTCGGCGACGGAATAGCTCTTGCGGATAAGGTGGCCGGAAAATTTGATCCGGTTCCACATGTTAGTTTTTTTAAAAACTTCGGAACAGCTCAGGTCAAGGTTAAAAGTGAAGATGGATCATTATACGAAATAGAATTTGTAGGCGCGCGGAAAGAAAGTTACCATCCGGCAAGTCGCAAACCTGAGGTAAAACCTGCCGGATTTGATGAGGATATAATGCGTCGTGATTTCACGGTCAACACACTTTCTGTTAATCTGAAAAAAGATGATTTTGGAAATTTGATTGATCCTCTAAATGGTTTGAATGACCTACGCAATAAGATATTAAAAACGCCGCTGCCGCCGGATCAAACATTCATCGATGACCCGCTGCGGATGATGCGTGCCATCCGCTTTGCCACTCAATTGAGTTTTGATATCGAAGAGGAGACCTGGAATGCCATCAAGCGAAATGCTACCCGAATCAAGATTATCAGTATGGAGCGGGTTATTGACGAGATCAATAAAATGGTTTTATCGCAGAAACCGTCACGTGGTTTCAAACTGATGTTTGATAGCGGGTTGTTAGATATTATCTTTCCGCAGATGACGGCTCTTGCCGGAACGGAAAATATTGATGGCAAAGGACACAAGGATAACTTTTATCATACCTTGGAGGTGTTGGATAATATCAGTGAAAATACTGATGATATATGGCTGAGATGGGCAGCAATATTGCATGATATTGCTAAACCCGTTACCAAAAAATTCGAGAAGGGAACCGGCTGGACCTTTCATGGACATGAGGTTGTAGGGGGCAGGATGGTTCCAAAAATCTTTACACAATTAAAACTGCCCCTGAATGAGAATATGCGGTTTGTGAAAAAGATGGTCGAATTGCATCTGCGGCCCATTGGTCTCACTAAGGATAATATTACGGACTCAGCTATCCGCAGATTGTTGTTTGATGCAGGAGATGACATTGATAAACTGATGACGTTGTGCAAGGCGGATATCACTACCAAAAACAAAAGCAAAGCACAGCGTTATCTGGCAAATTTTGAGCTCGTAGAGCAAAGACTGAAGGAGGTAGAAGAGGCTGATCAGCTTCGAAATTGGCAGCCACCCATTACAGGAGAAATTATTATGAAAGAATTTGACCTACGGCCTTCACGTGAGGTTGGTCTCATTAAGGATGCGGTGAGGGAAGCCATTCTTGACGGCATTATCCCAAACAAATTTGACGAGGCTTTTGAATACATGAAAAAAGTTGCCGGTGAAATATTGAAGTAATGATGACATGTTCCGCCTGATTCTATTGCCGGCCGTTAATAGGTTATGATGACCTCCTAATTTGATCCATCAAGATTATAACTTATCCGTTGATCGTTTCAATGAAAGAGATTCCATTTTCGGCAAGCTCGGAAAGCACAGGTTCATAAATTTCAGGAATAACCGGAATGTGTAAGCCGGTTAAATTGATTTTTCCTTCCAGGATTAATTTGGCGCCAATAGCCAGAGGTGTGCCAACTGTTTTTGCCATAGCTGTATTCAGGCTGTCGCTCCCTTTCACAACAAGCGTACTGGTAAGTTTTTCTTTTTTTGAGGCGATTTCATAATCTACTTCGTGCACCATAATGATCATGTCTTTATCGTGCGGAGCCATCTTCAAGTGCGTTTCCAAAAGAGATAAAAGTATATCCGCCGATGAATAACCTTCAGGGATGTCAGATGAATCGTACAGTCCTAAATACTCAAATTGATTTTTTATTTCCGGCTCATTGATTTGAGATAAAACGGGATGGTCTGGCTGTTTGGAAGCGAGCAAATCCAGTTTTTTTTGAAACCAATCTTTAATGGTGCTGCAATCGGAAACAAAATTTTTGTCTGTTGAACTTGTCATTTCAGCCTGGACTAAAATATTCCACGCCCGATTGTACGAAGGATA
>JBIQMB010000404.1:0-3950 GCA_044463745.1 Chitinophagaceae bacterium
CTAAGGTTTCAACAAAAAATATTGGTTGAGCTAAGTTTTTTGATGAACGAATGTAGCGTCCATCATTTATCAATAAACGTTAGAGTCTATTGCCCACGGATAAAATCAACATTCGCTGCCGCTTTGGCCTCATTTACGTTCCGTTTTTTAGTAACGATTAGTCACAGGCCCGGAGGCCTGCGCCAGAAGAGAAATGAGACAACTTATACTTTTGGAAAGTTTCGCGGAGCTCCAGCCTGCGGTTTTAATCGTGTCAGACTTTCCAAAAGTTTCGAGAAGAGCTCTGCATCTTTCCTTCAGAAACTGTTCTTTACCAACCGGCCAGTGCGAGAACGAGTAATCCGACTTCGAGAATAAATATTTAGATTAACCACTGTCCTTGCTGTCCGATTTACTCCAGACGCAAGCGTCGCGCTTGTGACTTTTACGCTTCTTTTCAAATCCCAAAAAAAATCAACCACATAAAATTGTCAAATTTATCCTCCTTCAAGAAAATGTTTCACCGTTGGTTTCAACCGACGGGTAAAATCAACATTCGCTGCCGCTTTGGCCTCATTTACGTTTCGTTTTTTAGTAACGATTAGTCACAGGGCTGGAGGCCTGCGCCAGAAGAGAAATGAGACCACATATACTTTTGGAAAGTTTCGTTGAGCTCCCGCCTGCGGGTTAAAAAGTATCAGACTTTCCCAAAGTTTCGCGAAGAGCCCTGCATCTGAATCATCTCACTGATCAACAGCGCTTGCTCACCCGAATGGCTCTGCTTACCAGGATCAATCTGATAATCTCTTTAAATGGTAAAAAATCAGAAGCTTTACCTGACTTTTTTGCATTAAAAATTTTTGTATGAATTTAAATTTTACTTTTGACAATATTGGCAATTTTTAAGGCATATTCTTTGAGAACAGTTGTCAGGATAAAAATTAAAACTTTAATATAGATATGGAATTGATAGAACAAACAGGGATTAATACTGTGAGAGTACTCGCAGCCGATGCAGTGCAGAAAGCTAATTCAGGCCATCCCGGTACACCGATGGCATTGGCTCCGATAGGACATGTACTCTGGACAAAGGAAATGAACTACAACCCCAGAAATCCTGACTGGCCCAACCGCGACAGGTTCATTCTGTCATGCGGACATGCCTGTATGTTGCAGTATGCATTTTTATTTTTGACAGGCTATGATATGACATTGAATGACATCAAAAACTTCAGACAACTTCATAGCAAAACCGCTGGGCACCCCGAGTACGGGCTACTCCCCGGTATAGAAGTGACCACCGGTCCGCTCGGCCAGGGCTTTGCCAATGGCGTAGGAATGGCCATAGGCCAGCAGATCCTGGCTAATAAATACAATAAGCCGGATTACGATCTGTTCGATTACAAAATTTATTGCATCTGCAGCGATGGAGACATAATGGAAGGTGTGGCCTCCGAAGCAGCTTCACTCGCAGGAACGTTGAAGCTTGGCAATATGATTTACATCTACGACGATAATCGTATTACCATCGAAGGTTCTACCTCCCTGGCCTTTAACGAAGATGTTTCAGAAAGGTTCAGGGGTTACGGATGGCATGTACAGAGTGTGGACGATGCCAATGATTTGGAAGCACTGCAAACCGCCATCGATAATGCCAGAAAAGAAACCACCAAGCCGTCACTCATCCGGGTGCGCTCACAGATTGGGTTTGGTAGCCCGAATAAAGTAGATTCAGCATCAGCACACGGTTCACCCCTGGGCGAGAGTGAAGTAAAACTGGTCAAAGAAAACTTCGGTTTCGACCCTGATAAATCATTTGATATTTCAGATGATGTATTAAATTTTTACAGAAAAAAAGCTGCCAGTGGTATCGACAAAGAAAAAGACTGGAATGAGCTTTATGAAAAATACAAGAATGAATATCCGAAAGAAGCAGCCGAATACGAACTGTTGAGGTCGGGTAAATTTCCTGAAGGATGGGAAGACAAACTTCCGTCCTTTAAGGCTGATCCGAAAGGGATGGCTACACGTAAAGCCTCGGGTAAGGTGCTGAACGCAATTGCAGATTCATTGCCATTATTGCTGGGCGGTAGTGCCGACCTTGCGCCATCTACTGATACCAACCTGAATGAATATAAATCGTTTAGTTCCGATAATCATGCAGGCCGTAATTTCCATTTTGGTATTCGCGAACATGCTATGGGGGCCGTGCTCAACGGACTTGCCCTAACCAAGGGCATCACCCCTTACGGCGCTACCTTCTTGATATTCTCAGATTATATGCGTCCGCCTATCAGACTGGCTGCCATCATGAAAATAAGACCCGTTTATGTTTATACACACGACAGCATCGGTCTGGGAGAAGATGGTACCACACACCAGCCTGTCGAGCAGTTGATCGGGTTAAGAACGGTTCCGAATATGATGGTTATCCGTCCGGCAGATGCCAACGAAGTAAGCCAATCATGGAGGGCCGCCCTGAATCATAAAACCGGCCCGGTAGCCATCGTGCTTAGCAGACAGAACCTTCCTGTATTCGACAGGTCGCAGTTAGCATCCGCCGAAGGCGTATTAAAAGGAGCCTACATCATGAGCGATTGTGAGGGCACCCCTGATGTAATATTAATGGCTACTGGAAGCGAAGTTCAATTAATTTATAAAGCTCAGAAAGAACTTGAAAGTCAGAATATTAAAGCAAGGGTTGTGAGTTTCCCAAGTTGGGAGCTTTTTGAAGAGCAGGATGCAGCGTACAAAGAAAGTGTATTGCCCAAAGCCGTCAGAAAAAGATTGGCCGTAGAGGCAGGCAGCCCGATCGGATGGAGTAAATATACCACCGATGATGGCGATGTGCTGGGAATGACCACTTTTGGTGAATCAGCACCGGGCGATCAACTAATGAAAGAATTTGGATTCACCGTAGAAAATGTCATTAAAAAAGTAAGTGAGCTATTGGGAGCAGAGAAAGTTCAGACAGTATCAAGCGATAATTAATCCGGATTTCTGACCAAATTCATAAGCATACCCATCGGATAATATTTATTTGCCGGGCTGCTTTAAAAACATTATCTTTCGATAGGGTCTGATGATTTAAAAAGGCTAAAAATAAATCACGCGTTAACAGTAAAATTTATATATGAAAAAAATCTTGATTGCTCTGGATTATAGTGAGGCTACCAACAGGGTAGTGAATGCCGGAACCAAACTGGCTAAAGCGTTTGGCGCCGACGTTGTTCTGGTACACGTTTTATCCGAGGTCACCTATTACAGTTCACTCAATTATTCGCCCATCATTGGTTTTGACAGTTTCAGCAATATGGATATTGTACAAACGAGTGCGATTGAAGATGTGCGCAATGCTGCCAGGCAGTTTCTTGAAAAAGTAAGAGAACAGGAAGGACTGGCCAATGCGGAAGTGGGGGTAAGTGAAGGAGATTTTGCCGATGAAATATTGAAGGCGGCAGAGGAAAATAATGCGGAGGTAATTGTGATGGGATCGCATAGCCGCCGGGGCATTGATAAGATACTAATGGGTAGTGTGGCCGAAAAAGTTTTGCATAAGAGCGAAGTGCCGGTTTATATTATACCGATTAGAAAAAGTTAATGAATTAACTTTGCCCTAATCGGCGGAAGAAAAATCCGACAAACTGAATATTTATTCAGTACACCGTTTCAAGAAAAAAATATCAGGTCAATAATAATTTAGAACAGAAAAAAAAGAAGATATGGGAAAAATGAATGATCTCTACAACATTAAAAAGACTCTCAATACAAGAGATGGCAGAAGCCTTTCATACTACAGCCTTGCCGAACTGCAAAACCAGGGGCACAACATCAGTAAGTTGCCTTTTTCTATCCGGATTTTGCTGGAAAACGCCTTGCGCAATTATGACGACTTTGCAGTAACGAAGGATAATGTAGATACCATCCTCAACTGGAATCCCAAAGGCTCGGATAAGGATATTCCTTTCAAG
>JBIQMB010000405.1:0-3948 GCA_044463745.1 Chitinophagaceae bacterium
CATCAACGGGAAGTTCTACGGTTTTAACTAAAGTAGCTGATGGAGATGTGAAAATTACGGCTACTGTAACCGCTTGTGGAGCAATTTTACCATCAATCTCTAAGACTATTATTGTTGGAATTCCACAATACACGTACGAGATCGTCCCGTTTCCCATTTCATCCCATACCCAATGTCATAAGTTGAATAAAACCTATACTTTTAAAATACAGCCCACCGGAATCGATCCTTATTATTCTGATGGAACGTACCAGTGGTATTGCACCGGCATAGGATTATTAAGCTCAACCTCAAAAACAGTCTCACTTCAGTTCACGCAACCAGGGGACTATACCTTATCAGTCAGGCCGAATAGTCCTTGCGGACTGGGTCCGGTAAGTGTATATAGCGAGTCTCTTCATGCTTCCTCATCATGCTCGGTTAGTGGATTTTATTTAGTTTATCCTAATCCTGCTGCCACTAATTTAAGTATTGAAATGGCCGCTAGTAATACTGACCACGGTTCATCATCAAAAAATAATTTAGTTGCTGGTTTTGACCGAATAGAAGTATTAGATAAAATGGGAAAGGTTGTTATTCGCAGAACGTATCATCGAAATACAAAGAAAGTAATCCTGAATGTTTCGACATTACGTTCAGATGTGTATGTACTAAGAATATTCAATGAAAATGATTCCGAAGAACATAAAATTATCGTTCGGTATTAGGAAATTTATAAATGAAACAGAGTAACTTGATTGCTATCCTCTTTTGGTTTTGCGAGCAGAAGGAGTTGCTTACAATAAAAGTATATGCTATAATAGAAAATGAAAACAGAAACAACGACCCCTCTCTGAAAAAATAGAGTTCTTTTTCTAAGAAAGTTCGTCCAAAAAACTACCCGAAAGGGTAGTTTTTTGGAAAAACACCGGTGGGTTTGGGGTTAATTGTTTTTTGTTTGCTAATTTACATTTTAGAAGCAGATAAAAGCATAACATACCTTTCAAAACTTACACTTAATTCTTTTGCAAGATGAAAAAATTGATGATGTTGATATTCGTAAACTTTCTGGTTTTTAATAAATTCTATAGCCAAATTACAAAAGATAACTGGTTAGTAGGTGGTAGTACAAGTTTTTCTTCCCTTAAAAGTTCAAGCGCAGCTTCTGCTCAGTTCAAACTAATAAACTTTCAAATCAGTCCGGTAATTGGATATTTTGTAGAAGATAAGTTTGCTTTAGGGATTAGGCCTTCATTACAATACGGAAGCAATACAGTCGCAAATACAAATACGATTATTAAGGCCGGACCCTTTGTCAGGTATTATTTCTTAAAGAGTGAAAATATGTTTAATCTAATTGCCCAGAGCAGTTAGGAGTATGGGAGCATTACCGGAAAGGGGCATGAAGTAGGGTAGAGGCTGAATGTTTTTTCATTTTCAGGTGGGCATGTTTTGTATTTCAACACGTCTGTCGGATTAGAATTTCCATTTGAATATTCCACAACCAAAGTTGCTGGATTCTCGGGACAGAATAATGAAATAAGGTTGGGGATTGGTTTTCAAATTCACCTGGAAAGGGAGAAATGAAATTTTCTAAATCATTAAAATGGTTATTTTATGAAATCAATTCTAAAGCTGTTATCAGCACCATTATTATTGACTTGCGTTTTTTCACAAGCACAGGTAAGAACGGATTCTGCCAATACTAAATCAAAACCTGCAAAAGGCAGGATTGGAATATCAATCCCCGTTATTTACAACAGCTCACAAGCCGTATATTACCAAACAGGTAACCGAAACACTTCTACAGGAAATGCAATCAGTACAGGGATTAACCTGATTTATTTTAAACCGGTTTTAAATCACGTATTTCTAAACGGAGGAATAGGGTATTTCGTACAAAATTTTAAAATTGAACGACCTTTTAATTTTGAGGATCCCACTGCTCTTTTATTTAGAACTAAGGACTATAGCTATGAGAGTTTAAATTTCAAACTTGGAATAGGAGTTGATAAAAAATTAACTGACAAATTAAGGTATGAAATAGCTTTATCATACTTGTCTTTATACTCATTCAAGCAACAGTACACACCTACTTTTCTTTCTAATTCTTCTACGGATAAAAAACAAGTTAATTCAAAATTTTTTCATGTTGGAGGCTTTTTGAGTTTTGAATTAGGAGTGCTGAAGAAATTGTCTTCAAAACTCTCGGTAGGTGGTCATTTGGTTTATCCTATTCTAGTATATTGGGACAAGGATCCCATTTTTATAAATAGTAATTATTCCGCAGAGGAATTAAAAATAGCGGAAAATAAGTTTTCAGCAGGTTTATCTATTTCAGCTTATTATCATTTTTAACCTTAAAATGAAAAACCATGAAACGTTCTAAATTTATTCTTTTAATAATTTTTTTATTTCAGTTTTCAGTTTCTTTTGCACAGGTAAAAACTAATTTAAATAATAACAATAGGGTAACTAATGCAGGCAGGTTTTCAAGGCCTTATAAACCAGCAATTGATTATATTATTCCAGCAAAAGATATTCAAAGCCTGATAAAATCAGAAGAGGTTGAAGCTGGAAAATTGATGGAAACAAAGCCTTTTCAGATAGCTGTTCCTATTTCGGTGGATTTAAATATTTCCAAACTGATTACCTGGATTTATGACTCTGCTTTCGCCTATGGTAAATACACAATAAAATTAGAAGGTGCATTATCATCAAGCATAAATTTTGACAAGTTTTATTTGCCAAGAGAAACCGAAATGTATGTGTACAATGAAAATGGAAATATGATAACAGGACCTGTTACAGATAGTGAGAATAATGATGCAAACGTTTGGGGAAGTTGGGTGTATAAGGGTGAATATTTAATCGTTGAAATAAAGACACCTTCATCAACAGTTAAAGAACTTTTATTACACAGCAACAACATAGCTTATGGGTACAAAGAAGTTTATGAAACAAAAGCAATAGGTTATGGCAACTCAGGTTCGTGTGAAATAAATGTGCTTTGTCCCCTTGGGAATGGATGGGAAGGCGAACGAAATTCTGTTGCACTATTACTAGATGCAAACGGTCTGGCATTATGCAGTGGGGCAATAATAATGAATACTTGCAGTACAAACCGTCCATTTTTTTTAACGGCCAATCATTGTTTTGCAACCACCCCTCAACAAGATGTAAGTAAATGGCGGTTCAATTTCCAAGATTGGAGCCCAACGTGCTGGCCTACTCAAAATGCCACAGGTATTACCTATAATGGCTCCACTTTAAGAGCCAATTGGGCTAATTCTGATTTTTGTTTGGTAGAATTAACTAATATTCCTCCTTCCAATTCAGGAATTAATTATTCTGGTTGGTCAAGAAGTACAACACCTGCACAAAATGCTACAGGCATTCATCATCCGAGAGGTGACGTTATGAAAATTAGCCGAGCAAATAATCCTGTTACTGTCGCTAGTTTTGGAGGAACTACTAATCAACATTGGCAGACAAATTGGTCACCACAATATAATGGGAATGGGCAGATTGTAACTCCCGTAACAGAAAAAGGATCATCTGGTTCCCCGCTATTTGACCAAAATCATAGGATTATTGGGCAATTGCACGGTGGTCCATCATTTTGTGGTTCGACTCAAAATTGGGATTTTTATGGTCGCTTCGACCTTTCCTGGACTGGTGGTGGCACTAACTCCACAAGACTTAGCAATTGGCTAGACCCAAATAATTCAGGAGCAATGACAACTAATACAAAACGTTTCGAACCTGGTTTCTGTAAATCCTAACGATTATCAAATTCTTGGTGATAAGATTTTCTGCATCACCTCCGGCACTTATTCTATTCCTAATTTGCCAGCAGGTTCCACCGTAACATGGACTACATCGCCAAGCGGTATCGCCACCCCTCTTACACCTAATCAGCCGCAAACAACGTTAACCAAAAACGGCAATGGGGTTGTAACCCTGACA
>JBIQMB010000406.1:0-3939 GCA_044463745.1 Chitinophagaceae bacterium
GAAATGTAAGTTTCAAAAATGTTGATTTTGTTTATCCGCATACCGGCATAAACGCGCTCAAAAATTTTAATCTGGAAATTAAAAAAGGTGAGAAAGTGGCCATTGTAGGTAAGACAGGTTCGGGCAAATCTACCATAGCACAACTGATGATGCGGATGTACGATATCGGCTCCGGAAGCCTGAAGTTTGATGGAATACCGGTTGCTGACTTTGATCTGGATAATCTTCGTTCACAGATAGGCTATGTGCCGCAGGATGTGTTTTTATTTAGTGATAGTGTGCGAAACAACATTGCTTTTGGGAAGTCGCATGCAAGCGAAGAGGAGATAACCGAAGCGGCTAAAAATGCAGCGGTTCATAAAGATATCCTTTCCTTTTCACACCAGTATAATACCCTTATCGGGGAGAGGGGGGTTACGCTGAGTGGTGGACAAAAACAAAGAATATCCATCGCCCGCGCGCTGATTAAGCAAAATCAGATTGTAATATTTGATGACTGCCTGAGTGCAGTGGATGCACGGACAGAAAATGAAGTTGTTTCAAATCTTTATAAATATCTGCATGGTAAAACAGCGATTATTATAACCCACCGGATTTTTTCATTGCTGAATTTTGATAAGATAGTGGTGATGTTTGATGGCAGTATTGTAGAAACCGGGACTCATCAATCGCTTTTAGAAAAAGGCGGCTTATACGCTAAAATGTATCAAAGGCAAATGCAGGAAGAAAGCGAGCATACGGTTTAGGGAAAGGGAATGCGTGAGGATTCGGGCTCTTTGAGAGTTAAGCTGAATGAAGGGCGAATAAGGATGGTCGAGAAATTCGCCACGCATCGCGCTTGCGCAATTGTAATATTAACCACGAAGACTCCAAGACACTAAGATTCACTAAGAACACCGGCCTCTGTCATTTCGAGCGATGCCCGTAAAATACCAGACTGCATGAAGGATGAATAAGGCGAGCCGAGAAATCTCCAGATGGCAGTGAACGGTGCTTGAAGTAACAGGCAGGCTCTATTATAGCGAGGAGATTCCTCCGCTCGCTTTGGCATTGTAGATGCGATTGGCTTTGGTTTTGCTCGGTCGGAATGACGTTAGGGTTATAGGGTGAATTCTCAACTTTCTGGCTCCGTCATTTCGAGCGATGCTCGTAAAATACCAGACTGCATGAAGGATGAATAAGGCGAGTCGAGAAATCTCCTTGAGGACAGTGGAAGACGCTTGAAGTTACAGGCAGCCCCTATTGTGCCCATCCAGGCGCAAGTGTCTCCCTTGTGCCACAATTAAAACAGCGCTTTCATTTACCTGCTTCTTTTCTTATAGTAAGGAGACCTGTTCGCCGGCCTGCGCGCCGTGGCGGGGGCGAATTCCTCCGCTCGCTTTGACATTGTAGATGCGCTTGGCTTCGGTTTTGCTCGGTCGGAATGACGTTAGGGTTAGAGTGTGAAAAACCTGTAAGGTTGCGTATGGGCTTGTGCAAAGGAGAAACCTGACAGGTTGAGCGGAGGGACGTTCCCTGGCCCACCTGTCAGGTTTTTGCCTACGCTCAAAGGCAGCGCAAAACTTGACAGGAGGTAGCTTTCTTCAGCCGCAAACGTCCCGCTCGTGCCCCAATTGAAACAGTGCTTGAGTTCGGCATTACACGAAAACCAAAAACACAATAATGCACATAAATTTTGATGAAAACGTTTTTAGTCCATTCCACTGAAAATAAATAGCAGGATTATGCAAGACATAAACCAACCTAACATTCTGATTTTATACCAAAACACAATCGAAATTTAGAAAATATTCAATTAGGCCGCCTTTATGATTTCATTTATTTTGCCAATTCAAAAACAATTTTATCTTTGTCTATACTATAAAAGTTATTCAATAATTCAAAAAAATTACAACAGTGGCGTACGAAAGCAATGACAAAAGGAATGACAGTGTTTACAGCCAGAGAGTAAGAGCAGGAAAAAGAAGGACTTACTTTTTTGATGTTCGGGAAACCCGCGGCAATGATTATTACCTTACAATTACTGAAAGCAGGAAAAAATTTAATGAAGATGGTTATGATCGCCATAAGATTTTCCTTTACAAGGAAGACTTCAATAAATTTTTAAAAGGTATTACCGAAGCCATCGATCATGTTAAGACTGAACTGATGCCTGATTTTGATTTTGATATCTTCAGTCATGAGCAGGATGAAGCGCAAAGTTCAGGTGAAAGCAGTTCAGCAGAAAGCAGTGGTTCTGCAAATGCATCTCCAACGAAAAAAGCGGAAGACGAGCCTGCTGAAAATACCGGCTCTGCTCCCTCGGATTCTTCGTCAGGTGATTTTTCTCACAAAGATGAGCATGTAGATAAGTGGTAAAGTATTCTTGAATAATTATTCATAAAAAAAATTACATCCCCGGCTGTCCACTCCGGGGATTTTTTTTGCAATGATGCAGTGCGTGACTGACAGTCATTGTTTCCCTCTGGGAGAACAGAGCTCCAGCTCTGTTTGTAAACGCACGGAGCTGGAGCTCCGCGTTCCCAGGACTGGTTCAAGTGTTCCAACTTAATTGGGCCACTTGAATCCGTTAAAAAACATCCGGTTTGCAATCGGATATGATAACAGCAAACGCAAATACGCATACTTTTAAAGGCTATTTATTTACATTCGTAGCAATCTCATCGTGATGCTTTCTTTCTCTCGCATAAGAAAAGAGTTTCACGCAAAGACGGAACGACCGCAAAGGATTTTTCTGACGAAAATGAAATGCCCGATAATCAATTGAGCCGATTATAAGGTCATTGTTTCCCCCTGGGAGAACAGAGCTCCAGCTCTGTTTGTAGAAAGCACGGAGCTGGAGCTCCGTGTCCCCAGGGGAGATCCGCCTGACGGATAGGCATTCAACCATACCCGCTCCACCACTTGCCACATACAGACCAACGCTTAGCGTGGCCCCAGGTTCCATTATAATCAAAAAAATCCATCTGAAACCGAAAAATAATACTCTATATTTACGGCCTGTACTTATAACAACTACTGCACACAATGAAAGCATTGAAACTTCGACTTACCGTTATGAACTTCATTCAGTTTTTTGTTTGGGGTTCGTGGTTGATTACCATAGGAGCGTACTGGTTCCAAACTCTTACCAAACTTTATCCCGAAACAGAATGGACCGGCTCTGCATTTGGTGCACTGTTTTCTACCATGGGGTGGGCTGCGCTGTTCATGCCTTCTCTCCTGGGAATCGTGGCCGATAAGTGGATCAATGCTGAGAAACTTTATGGATTTCTTCATCTGGCAGGAGCCATCACATTATTCTGCCTGCCTATGGTGAAAGACCCAACCGTCATGTTTTGGGTTATGCTGCTCAATATGTGCTTTTACATGCCCACGATTTCGCTGGCCATCACGGTTGCCTATTCATCGTTGAAAAAGGATGGTCGCGATGTGATCAAAGATTATCCCCCCATCAGGGTTTGGGGTACCATTGGGTTTATAGCCGCCATGTGGACGGTGAGTCTGCTGCATCTGGAAAAGACATCAGGCCAGTTTTACATAGCATCCGGCGCGGCCCTCATCCTGGGTCTTTACGCTTTTACCTTGCCTAAATGTCCACCGGAGGGCAGGGGAGTAAAAACAACGAATCTTGTGGAAGCACTGGGTTTAAATGCATTTTCATTATTCAAAAATCGTCGAATCCTTACCTTCTTTCTGTTCTCCATGTTGCTGGGAGCGGCGCTGCAACTGACCAATGCTTACGGCGATACCTTCCTACACGACTTTGATAAAATAGATAAATACAAAGATGCCATTGCAGTAAAATACCCGGCCATCATCATGTCTATTTCTCAGTTTTCCGAAACCATCTTCATCCTTGCTATTCCTTTTTTTATGAAAAGATTCGGTATCAAAAAAGTGATGCTGATGAGCATGTTTGCCTGGGTTTTGCGGTTC
>JBIQMB010000407.1:0-3916 GCA_044463745.1 Chitinophagaceae bacterium
AATTGGAGCAAAACAATACGTATAAAAAAAACAAATTACCAGGCACTTCTCCCATGCAGCAGATTCCCGTTTTTAAGTGTCTTACAGATAAATCAGAAAATTATTTTTCGTTGAGAAATTAAGTGTATCTTATCCCTTGTTTATGAGCCTGACAGATGAAAATATGGATCACGATCTCCTGCCCTTAATCGCTTCGGGAGATAAAAGTGCATTCAGAAAATTATTTCGCCTATATCAAAACAAGGTCTATTCCGCTGCATGGAAATTCACTCATTCCAGAGATGCCGCCGAAGATCTGGTGCAGGAAATTTTTACCAAAATATGGGTGCATAAGGATAGATTGCAGGACGTAAAAAACCTTAGCGCTTATATCCACACCGTGACCAAAAACCATGTGTTTAATCATCTGCGAAAATTGGCGAATGAACACAAGATGAAAACCAAATTAACTGTGGCTGAACCTGACACTTGTACGCAGGTTTACGATTTTGTACAATACAGAGAGTTACAGCAACTCGTCATGGAAGCTGTTTCAAAACTACCACCCCAGCAACAAAAGGTTTATCAGTTTAGCCGAAACCAGGGCTTAAAACACGAAGAAATAGCGGCACAAATGGGCATTTCGAAATCAACAGTAAAGGGCCACCTGGTAGAGGCGTTAGGTTCTATCAGAAGGTACCTGAACTCTAAAGGCGAAATGATTAGTGCAGTTGCTCTGATTTTTCTTATTGAGGTTTAGCTAAAAAATACCATTAATCTTACTTTAAATAAGGACTCTCAAAACCAAGTTTTTTTAGTCCATCCAACACTTCGGGGCAACTCATAAAGAGCTTCCACAATAATCCTGAACGGTAATTCTCGATCATCACAATCTGTGGCCCCTGATCAATGGCCAGATATTTTTGCGGATACCAATCGGCCGTTTCACTAAAGGCATCATAAAATCCACAAGGTCCCCATAATTGTTCTTTGCGTTCGCTGTACCAATAACGGATGGCAGCAATCGATTTTTCAGGAGTATAAACAATGGAAGATATGGCCGCAGTGGGAGAAATAACCCCGAGGTCTCTGGTTTCAGACGGGGCGTGTGCGGCATATCCATCTACGGAATAACTTGCTGAAAGCCCCCAGTTATGCGAGCTGTATCCTTTATATTTCATCGGATTTTGTACACACCATTCATAATTAATCAGGGTTTGATTCACGTTTTCTTTCCAATAATCGGCATACCTATCCTTTAATCCATGGGGATCAAGCCCAAGGTAGGAATAATGGGCCCAGAATAAAGGTCCGCCGTCCGGTGCTCCCTGATGATAAAGTTGCAGTTTGTATCCAAAATGTTCAGATGGTGAAACCATTTTTCCATTCTCCGCCCACCCTTCATGATACACTTCAGGCGCAATACCATGGGTAGGCGATGAAGCAGCAAGAATGTAAGTAAGCAGGCATTCGTTGTATCCATGGATCGGAAAATTCATTTCCCAATTATAATCCGGGCTCCAATGCCAGTACAAAACATTTTGTCCGTTTCGGTACCAATCCCAATCCACCTCTCTCCACAACTTGTCGATCCGATCAGCCAGTTCGTCTGATCCGTCATCTCTGCGCAGGTATTGGCGGGCACAAAGCAGTCCCTGTATTAAAAAGGAGGTTTCCACAATATCACCACCATCATCTTTCTTACTAAAGGGCTTTACTTTTCCGGTAGGACCGTGAAGCCAGTGTGGCCAGGCTCCATGAAACCGGTCAGCATTTTCAAGAAATACGACAATTTTCGTAAGTCGGGCTATTCCTTCATCCCGCGTGATAAAACCTCTCTCTATCCCTACCAGTATGGCCATAATGCCAAACCCTCCGCCACCGGTTGTTACCACATCTTTATCATTCTGCGGATAAACGCCGTTCATATGAATCCGCTCTCTCGCCATTCCACTATTCGGTTCTGCTTCATCCCAAAAATACCGGAAGGTCTGCCTTTGAACCAGGGTCAGCAATGAATCTGTTGACAGCGCGCTTTCTTCCGCTTGCTCTGATTTACTCTCATTACCGCCGGCACATCCCACCAGCAACAATATAAAAAAGCAAAAAGCCGGATAAATATTTCTCATCATAAATGCGGACTTTGAAAACCAAGTTTTGATAAGCCGGATTTCACTTCCGGGCAACTCATAAAAAGATTCCATAACAACCCCGATCTGTAATTTTCAATCATAACAATCTGCGGACCCTGATCTATGGCCAGATACGAATCCGCATACCATGCACCCTTATTTCTGACCACATCCAATGAAAATGCATCTTTAAACCCATAATCACCAAACAACTGATCGCCCAGCACATAATAAAAGAAAGAGATGGCTGCCTTTGATTCATCCGGAGCAAAAGGAATGCTCGAAACAGCGGCTGTAGGAGCTATAAATCCGAGATCGTTCGTGGGTGAACTTGCCGAATATCCATTTTTGATATTACTGGCAGATAATCCCCAAACGGAATCGCTATATCCGAAGTACTGATTTGGGTTGGCTTTGCAATAAGCATAATTGATCAGGGTATGATTGGTGGTTTGTTCTTCATAATCGGCATACGCATCTTTCAACCCTTTCGGGTCCAAACCCAGAAAAGAATAATGTTCAAAAAACAGAGGACCGCCCAAGGCGGGTCCTAATGGAAGCGTGTAACCATAGTATTTGTTGCCATTTTTCATACCCCCATCCTTTGCCCACCCCTGATCATAAACAATTTTAGGAATCGAATAATTTTTGGATGATGCTGCCAGAACATAAGTTACCAAACTTTCATTCCAGCCTCGGATAGGCAGGTTCATCGCCCACCCTTTGTCAGGGCTCCAATGCCAGTACAAAACATTTTGATCACCTTGCCTGAACCAATTCCACTCCACCCGATCGGCTATGGTATTGATGTCGTTTCTGAGATCTGTTTCCGCACTACCCGAACCATTAAAATACTGACGGGCACAGAGCAATCCCTGTATCAAAAAAGAAGTCTCCACCAAATCGGCCCCGTTATCATTTTGGCTAAACGGAATCGTAAGGCCTGTGCTGCCATTAATCCAATGCGGGTAAGCACCATGATAAACCTGTGCTTTATCTTTCAGAAAAGTTACCATCTTTTGTAAGCGATCCAAAACTTCAGTCCGGGTTTTATAACCTCTTTCAGCAGCCACAATCAATGCCATGATTCCAAAGCCGCTGCCACCAATGGTTACAATCTCCTTGTCATGGCCTGTACCTTCACGCGCCAGTCCTGAAACCGGATGCGCATAATCCCAAAAATACCTTAGTGTTTGCTGTTGAATTTTGTCCAGCAATTGATCATAGGTAATCGTCAGAAATTTTCTGGAAGAATCCATCTGGGTATAAAATGATCCGGTAATAGGTGTTTGGAGTGTACCTCCAGAAGCGGATTGTAAGGTATTGTTGATCGTCAGGCCGTACCCGCTTAAATAAGCCAGATCACCGGTGGGCTGGATAGAAATGACCGAATCACCTTTGCTTAGGGATACCTGAATAGCCACATTTTGTCCATTGGCAGCAGATAGCCGGATGGCTTGCAAGCTTGTTGACTTGATGGGCTCAGAAAAGGTAACCATGATAAGTGGTTTCAGAGATACATTCACCTTTACGGAATTGAAAACATTTTTATCCAGCATAATATTCATCAAATCCGGATTGCGGGTATTGGTTTCCGGGGGCGGTTCCGGCGCACCTTTTTCTTTTCCGCAAGAAAACAAACCGAAAGAAATCACTAAAACCAAAAATAAATTCTTCATCCGTATGCTGATCTAAAATAATTCCGTTTCATCAATTTTTTCATTCCTACATATTCAAACCAATCGTGTTACTACACAAAGCGGGTATCATTTCCCCAAATTCTCTAACTGGTACAAAGCCTTAAT
>JBIQMB010000408.1:0-3902 GCA_044463745.1 Chitinophagaceae bacterium
TAAATACCACCCGGTCGCGGCTGTCGTAAAGCATATTCAGCGGTTTGGCGCCGGGGGCTTGCTTGATGATGTTTCTTCCTTTCTCATCATATTCATAATGGAAGCAAAGCTCATTGGCCACCTTCTGGCCATCCGTACCGGCAAACGACCATGAATGAGTAGATAACCATTTAACGGCTTCGGGTTGCATCTGAAACCGCAGTCTGCCAAAATCATCATAAACATTGTAGGTGCATATCCATCCGTTGTATGCATCCGCCGGTGTATCACTAATCTGTGTTTTAGTTAATACCAACTGGCCAAGTGTATTCGTATATTCAATAATCTGCTTGCCGTTTTCATCAGTATATTTTGTTTTGACCAATGTATTGACTGGCCATACCCCGTTAAGCTGTGGAAGTGATCCAGGTGTATAGCCGATGGTGAATTGCTGCACATTATCAGTGGCATCGTTGAGGTCGTAATCTGTGCTGTTGCCTAATCCTGCTGCCCATGATGTACCGGGTGATTTTACATTCAATGGCCTGTTTAACGGACTGTTTTCGTAGGTGATATTATAATACGCAGAAGTTTCACTATAGTTGGTGGAATAATACTGTGCTTCTGATGTGAGGGGATCTGTCTTGTATTTTCCTGCTTCTAATGTGGTGGTATAGGGCAGGTATTGTTTGGGCTGGCGGCCATAGGCATCATATTGATAAAATTGCACCATATCACCCCAGGTTCCATTAGGCTGTGCAGGGGTAGCCGTTTCCTTACTTATTTTTTGTATGGGCCTGCCCAACCCGTCTAAATAAGTGGTGCTTACCAGTTTTTGGCCTATGGGTAGCTGGTCTATAGCTTGCCAATCGGTCTGACCGCTTATTAGTACATCATGTTCGCGCACGTAGTTTCGGTCTTCCCAGTATTTAGAAACGACTTCTATCTTAATAACATTGGAAACAACGGTAGCACCACCTGCGATAGTCGTTTTTCTTCGAAACCACGCAGTTTGGTTTAGTGGACCGGTAAAGGTATAAGTAGCGGATGTGCCAATGGTAGTGATAGTGCCCGGTGCAAAAACAGGTGAAATGCACCGCTCCCAACTGTAAGAGGTGCCGGTATTGCCCTGATAAGTGGGTACCAGTTTATCTGGAGTTTGTTGGTAAGAATATGCATATTTTCCAGTGAAGGAAAGGATATCAAAAGCGCCATACTGGGCAACAACGATTCCCGGCCATAGCACAGCTATTACAACAGTAAGAATCAAAGAATGCCTTATTGATTTTTTCATGATGCAGATTGATAAGTGGTAGATAGTACTTTCTGAAACTCAGTCTGTATGTTGTTTTATTAATCCCTGCAGCAATTGGTTTAATTTGAAGATATAAGAACAGATTTTTTGCGTAAATATTTCACGTACCTATCCGCTGAAAGGATTATTTTATATAAAGAGTCTCTTTTATTTTCTGCCTTTTGCAGGAATGCCCGCAAATCCGGCGATGACCTGAAGTCAGACCACAACGTTTCTTTTTCTCTGGCAATCTGCATATTTGCCCCATATATACGATCCGCATCCCGGGATGACAATCCGAGTGTATCCCTCACCTTTAAGGCTATTTTCTTAGCCAGTGCTTCGCTTATGGCTGACTGAGCATTTATGCTCGTTCCCATTATAAGGAAGGCTCCAAATAAAATTAGTTTCTTCATAGTACTTTATTTTTTTCTTTCCGAATTTTTATTCTCATAATGTTTAATCACATCTCCTTTTAATCCGACATTTACCCGCTGTTCCTGACCTGCTACCCTAGATGACGGATATTAATCAATGGGATATGGACAACCTGTGCCACCAAGGGCACATCCTGCACCATATTCTATATATGATTGCGACCAGCTTCCGTCACTCCATTCATAATGGTAAGTCATCTTGCATTGGCCATTGTACATTGGATGCATTGTGCCTGCTCCTTTCTGAGAAGTGGTGTCTCTTTTGCTCTCGAGTCCACCCATTCCCGGATCCACACACTCTGAGTATGTATACACCTTTATTCCTGTTTCGCAAATACCGTTTATACATTTCTTTGCCTGCCCGGTGCATCCGGTGCAGGGCGGTATCGGACAGGCGTCCAGATTCTCTCCTTCATCCACCCACATTGTTTGATTGTAACTCGGGCTGTTCGGATTTTTATCCGTCAATAATACAAGAACATGACCAGTATTAATACCTCCGGATTTTTGACATTGAGCAGGTGCGTCTTCTTCACCCACAAAAAAGGGCTCATAATCGACGATACATGCTGCGTTTCCCGGGGCATTTGCAAAAGATTGTCCGTTAGATTCAATTTCATCCTGTGCCATCTCATTGGCATCCGCCTTACTTACTGTCGAAGTGTATTTACCAGCAGGAACAGAATAGGTCACACTGGTTCCTTTATACCCGTCAGCACATCCCTCTTTAGAAAATGTTTCACTGATGGCATCATTGGTGAAAATCTGTTTGCAGATGCCATTTGAGTTAGCATAGGATTGGCCCATGTCCATAAGCTCCTTTTCTACCAGCATATCTACTTCCTCGCGGCTAACCGAAGATGTATATTTTCCGGCAGGAATAGTATATACAACCTCACTTCCTATAAAGCCCGTTGCACAATCATTTTTGACAAAAACTTCCGAGATAGCGACATTTTCAAAAAATGTCGGACAGTTTGAGTGCTGTATCTTCTCATTATATTCATGCATCTTTACTACATTTTTGTTTTCATCTCTGATGAACCTTATCCTGCCTAAGTCGTCGTACTCATAATAATTTATCCGGTTATTTTGATCGCAATCGGATATCTTGCCAAGTAGGGGGTCATAAGCTACTGTTTGCATTCTGGTATGAGCTGGATATAACCTTACCTCGTCAATATTCCCGGCTCCTGTAATACTCACCGTAGAAGTACCCGGTGCAATTTTATATTCGTAATAGGTAAATCCATTCAGGGTTGGCGCTGATTTGGCTAAGGTTGCCCCGGCAGAAACGTTCATTCCTGCCATTGCCCAAAATGATAAGAGATATGGCTTGCCTGTATTTAACTGCGCTGACAGTGACTTGCCCGATGAAAGAATCATGGACCGTTTACCTGTAACACCAGTATTGGAATATAGCTGTGTGCCGGTAAATGACCACCCTGACCGGCTAAAATCGTCCGTTTCAAAACTCGTATAGCTGACTTTGTCTGTGACTGGATCGACTCCGATGAACGTAGCAGACACATATTGGTCATCATAATCGTAAATATGAGTTACCGCCCGGCTGCCTTCATCTTTTTGGCCTATTAAATTACTGTTGTTATCATAAAAGAATTCTTTAGTCACTTTGTAACCAGGGTTAGGATCATCAATGGTAGTATAGAAATGCATTTGGGAAGCTGGTTTTGGAACCTCAAAACGCTGAGATTTTATTTTCCAGGGTACTACATTGCCGTTGGGCGCATATTTGAATTCCGTTGCGATCTCGGCAGTATAATATCTGGTATTGCTGCCAGATTTTTGAAAAGAGATTGTTGTCTGGAAGGGTACCATAAAAATTGAGTTGGAATAAAGGTATGGATGATCATACCTGAAAGTCTGGTATTGTATATCTCCGTTACTTTGCATGTTCTTCACTTCATTCACCTCGTAGTTTTGATAATCACAGGTAGAGCAATCGGCACTGTTATAACTATATTCCGTAACGGACTGGGCGTATTGATTAACCAATCCTTTCTTATAAATCCGATTGACTGTCTTTTGCAGTTGAACCCTCCCTGTAAATACAAAATATCCCTGTACTTTCATATCCGGGTTAGAAGTCATATCAGTAGTATAATTCTGACTGTTGTAATAGATAGGGCTATCCCAATCATCGCTCCTTTGTGATGAGTTTTTTAATATTA
>JBIQMB010000409.1:0-3886 GCA_044463745.1 Chitinophagaceae bacterium
ATTACAAAGACAAGAATACAGGGGTTACGATAGCGCAGGAATCGCATTGATAACCGATCACCAACTCAAGGTTTACAAGAAAAAAGGAAAAGTACAGGAGCTTCAGAATTCTATACCCGATCCACCTTCCTCCTCCATCGGCATAGGGCACACACGCTGGGCCACACACGGTGAACCCAATGATGTAAACGCCCATCCACACCGAAGTTTTCATGGAAAACTGGCGATGATTCATAACGGTATAATTGAAAATTATGCTTCCTTAAAATCAGAATTGGAAAAGAAGAGTTATGTTTTTGAAAGCGAAACAGACACGGAGGTATTGCTGAATTTTATTGAAGATATTTATATCAATACGGGGTCAACGGTGGAAGAAGCGCTGCGGATAGCACTTAGGCGAGTGTCGGGTGCTTATGTCATCCTGATCCTGAATGAAGATGACCCTGATACAATTATAGCTGCCCGGAAAGGGAGCCCGCTGGTAATAGGTATTGGTAATGGTGAACACTTTTTGGGTTCTGATGCTACCCCTATGATAGAATATACGAAGGAGGTCGTATATGTCAACGACTATCAAATAGCCATTGTAAAGAGAGACGAACTTGTTTTAAAAAACCTCGGTAACGAACAACAGTTACCTTATGTTTCCAAACTGGACATGGAACTTGCCGCCATTGAAAAAGGAGGTTTTGATCATTTCATGCTTAAAGAAATTTTTGAGCAACCGGTTACCATTCATGATTGTTTGCGCGGCAGGCTCAATGCACGTGAAGGGTGGATACGCATGAAGGGCATAGATGAAAATCTGCCCCGATTAACACAAGCCAAAAGATTCATCATCATAGCCTGCGGAACGAGCTGGCATGCAGGGTTGCTGGCAGAGTATATTATCGAAGAACTGTGCCGCATTCCGGTAGAAGTTGAGTATTCGTCGGAGTTCAGATACCGAAATCCGATAATCAATGAGGGCGATGTAATCATCGCCATTTCGCAAAGTGGTGAAACAGCCGATACCATCGTGGCCATTGAAAAAGCAAAGGAACAGGGGGCCTTTATATTCGGTATTGTCAACGTAGTGGGTAGCTCCATTTCGCGTATGTCGCACGCAGGTGCCTACACCCATGCCGGTGCTGAAATTGGGGTAGCATCTACCAAAGCTTTTACAGCACAGGTTACCGTCCTGATTATGTTTGCGCTGAAATTAGCCTTCGAAAGAAAAACAATATCTTTAGAAAATTATAATCAACTGTTGAATGAATTAGAGAGAGTGCCTGACAAAGTAAAGACCATTCTAAGTCAAAAAGACGTCATGAAAGAAATCGCCCAAAGTATTATTCATTCTGCCAATGCGCTTTTCTTAGGTAGAGGATATAATTTCCCGATCGCTTTGGAAGGCGCTCTAAAACTTAAAGAAATCTCTTACATCCATGCTGAGGGTTATCCCGCAGCTGAAATGAAGCATGGCCCCATCGCGTTAGTCGACGATCAAATACCCGTAGTATTCATCGCTACTTACGATGATTATTATCAGAAAATTATCAGCAATATACAGGAAATTAAAGCAAGAAAAGGAAAGGTTACGGCTATTGTGACAGAAGGCGATCAAACCATCCCTAATATTGCAGATCACGTTTTTTTTATCCCGGATGCACACCGGATTATATCTCCGCTCCTGGCGGTTATTCCCCTGCAACTACTTTCCTATTATTCGGGAATCCAAAAAGGCCATGATGTAGATAAACCCAGAAATCTGGCTAAATCTGTAACCGTTGAATAATTATTTAAACCTATTTTTAGAATGAATATCATCACCAAACATCCACGCAATCTATTAGGGTACAACTTCATCCCCGAAAAATACCTGCCCATTCATAAAAACGAATATTACCTCAGAAATATACAAAATCCTAAATCGGATTATCGGCAGCTTACCGGATCCGAAATAGAAATCCTGATTAGGAATGGTAACACTTCTGATGATTGGGCCAAGATTCTTGTTTCAAAGGCTTTTGATCCTACCCTGGTTCAAAACAACAAATTTTTCGGCCTCATCCGCATTGGTAAACTGGAGCCTTATTACCTGGAATTTCACAACCTCCGTATGCCCGTGGGTATATACAACAGTACCATTATCAGTACCGATCTGGGCGATAATGTGTGCATAGAAAACGTTTCTTATCTAAGCCATTATATTATCGGCAATGAGGTAATGCTGGCCAATATTAATGAGCTGGCCACTACGAATTACGCTAAGTTTGGAAACGGAATTCTGAAGGATGGCGAGATGGAAAATGTCAGAATCTGGATTGAGCTCAGAAATGAAAACGGCGGTAGAAAAATCGTTCCCTTTAACGGAATGGAAGCCGGCGACATCATGCTCTGGAGCGAATATCCGGAGGATGATTTATTGCAGGAAAGGCTGATAGACATGACCGCACGCACCTCTACATCGCAAAGAGGTTACTACGGCACCATTGGCGAGCGCTGTGTGATTAAAGATTGCGATATCATTAAGGATGTAAAAATTGGTTCGGATGCTTACATCAAGGGTGCTAACAAGTTAAAAAACCTGACCATTAACAGCGATGAAATCGGCAAGTCGCAGATTGGCGAAGGCTGCGAACTGGTAAATGGAATTATCGGATATGGCTGCCGGATATTTTACGGTGTTAAGGCTGTCAGATTTATTTTAGCCGAACATTCGCAACTCAAATACGGTGCACGATTGATCAACTCTTATCTGGGAAGCAATTCCACCATCTCATGCTGCGAAGTATTGAATTCACTCATTTTCCCGGGTCATGAACAACACCACAACAACTCTTTTCTGACGGCAGCGATCACGCTCGGGCAGAGTAATATCGCCGCCGGTGCCACCATCGGAAGCAACCATAACAGCCGTGCTGCAGATGGAGAAATCATCGCCGGCCGCGGCTTCTGGCCCGGATTGAGCGTGAGTATGAAACACAATTCCAAATTCGCATCCTTTTGTATGGTGGTAAAAGGCGATTACCCATACGAAATGAATATCGAACTGCCATTCACCCTGGTTAATAATAATGTTTCATCAAACAAACTGGTTTTACTCCCGGGCTATTGGTTCAGGTACAATATGTATGCTCTCGCACGTAATGCTTTTAAATACAAAGACAGGGATAAAAGGGAGCATCCCGTTCAGTGGATAGAATACGATTTTCTTGCACCGGATACGGTTAATGAATTATTTAATGCGATAAGGATTTTAGAAAAACTGGAAGTGGATGAAAACGGAAACGCAAATTTGCCCGGAGCTGAAAACAGCCGACGCGTGTGCGAGGTGCGTAAAGTGAAGGAGTCAGCCAATCTGTTTAAAGAGCTCATATTTTTCTACGGAATGGTGAACATACTCCGCTACATGGATGAACAAAAACCGCTCAATCTTGAACAGATAAAGAAGGATAATCCCGCACAATTAAGCCGTTCGCATTGGATGAATCTCGGAGGACAATTGATTCTGCAAAAAGAAGTCGATAATCTGAAAAAGGAAATTAAATCCGGAAAAATGGAAACCTGGGATGCGGTTCATAAATTTTATCAAATCCAAGGCAAAAGATACACAAAAGATAAGTTGCGACACGCAGTAGCTTCCTTATTAGAGATTGAAAATATAACATGGAAACAAGTGGATGCGGTTGTATTTAAAGAATGGCTACAAAGGGCAGAAAAGACAAGGGAATGGATGGCAAAAGGCGTGTATGAGTCCCGGTTAAAGGATTATAAAAACCCATTCAGAAAGATGGTTTATCATTCAGATGACCAGATGCATGCGGTTATAGGCAAATTAGAAGACAATCAGTTTATTCAGAATGAACTGAAACTGATGGAACAATTCCGAAAAAATATCCGG
>JBIQMB010000410.1:0-3885 GCA_044463745.1 Chitinophagaceae bacterium
AGCACAGCAGCCAATGCATTGGTGATTGTAAATTCAGGAATGATGTGCGTATGCATATTTTTCTATTTTTTGTCTGCTTGCAAAGTTAAACAAAAAACATACTAATTAGTATGTTTTTAGGTAAAAAATATTTTAGCCATTTGGGTAAATTGTAAATTGCTTTTAATGAGATGGATGTGTTTTTTTATATCAGAAGTGATCGAAACTCTATAGGTAAGGCGCAAAACACCCGCTGCACACTTGTCAACAAAGATTGAAGCTTCAGTCATGCTTCGTTATCTGGCGTTTAAATCTTAGTAGGTTATATGCAGTCCTTTTTCGCTTTGTCGGTTTAGAGATATTGTTTAATTTTGTGGCTATGAGAATGACCGTAATGCTATAATATCCCTTTTTAAGCTTAGTTAAGCAATGCGCTTTATATATACAAAGCGTACTTTTCTATTATTCATTCATTTTATTATAATCTTAAAACCAAGTCCACTGGTCGACGCTATTTATTGCCGTGGTTGGTTTTTTTAACAAAAAAATTATGTCAGATATACTAAGTATAAAGGAAATAGAGCATTTTATCCATAGCGGGTTTGTTCGTCTTGATAATTCATTTTCCAAAGAAATAGCGGATGCTGCTTTAGAAATTCTATGGAACGACCTTCCTTGTGACAGGTCAAATCCTTCAACCTGGACTGAGCCTGTAATTCGTTTGGGAATGTACACGAATGAACCTTTTGTCAATTCAGTAAACACTCCTAAGCTGCACAATGCTTTCAATCAGTTAGTTGGCAAGGACAAATGGATTCCTTGTCGGAGCGTAGGAACATTTCCTGTTAGATTTCCATCTGCTAAACAGCCTAATGATACCGGTAAACACGTAGATACGAGCTTCCCGGGAAAAGACGCCAATAATTATTTCGAATGGCGTGCCAATGTCAAATCGAGAGGACGAGCATTGTTGATGTTGATTTTGTATTCGGATGTCAGCGAAAACGATGCCCCAACAGTCATTTATGAAAGTTCTCACATTGATGTTGCAAGCTTATTATCCAAAGAGGGAGATCCAGGTCTTTCATTTATGGAACTTGCAAGCAAGTTGGACGAGTTGCCAAAAAGGGGAGAAATATTTGCAACTGGTAAGGCAGGTACAGTTTACCTATGTCATCCGTTTTTGGTTCATTCAGCTCAATCCCACAGGGGAAGTACGCCTAAATTTATGGCACAGCCCCCTTTGTTGTTAAGAGGCGAATTGTCTATTTCAGATTCTGATGTCGGCTATTCTCCCGTTGAAAGAGCTATTCGTTTAGGAATAGGTTAATCATAAAAATGCTCATATCGAAAGAGATTGCTTTTTTTAGCAGTCTCTTTCTTTTTAGGGTTGCTTATAACGAGCCGATTGTTGGCGATAGACGGAATTGCACGCACCAAAGCCGCATAGTAGCACGAAGCTCAATAAATGAATGAAAATAAATAATGTTGATTCTGCTCGCTTATTGCCAACACTTTGCATTATTCCCAACTCAGTTGCCACGACACCCCGAACCGGTCGGTAACTCCACCCAAAAGCTTTTAATCGATTTTAAGCTAAAACCCTTAAATCCTTTAAACTTATAAACATCGCAGAAAGCAAAAACGGCTCCTTCGTTTGTCCATATTTGTCCGTCAACCGAGGCATCTGTTCCGTGGGTAATTATGGTTTCGATTACCATTTTGGATGCATTTCGTATGGGGTAATGCTGAAGTTGCTTTTCAAAATTCTCTATTCCCGAAAGGGTGTTTTGTCCGACGATTTCCCAAATGATATGGTCATCAAGATGCTTTTTACAAAAATCTAAATCATCCTTTGCCCAAGCCGTATAAAAGTCTTTGAGAAAGTTCTTTTTCGGGGCATTACCGCAATCGGAAGGAATAATTATCTGTGTCATCATTCGTGCGTCGTTACCTTGTTTGTGTACTACCAACTGATTTTTGTGGAGGTTTTCTTCAAAATTATAAAATCGTATATGGACAACAAAACAATTAGGTGAACTTTAAAACAAGTTCTTAAGTTTCCCGAAACATATTTCAAAACGCAGACTAACCAAATTTTTGAGTTTATTCCAGAAGCAGGTCAATGACTTCTTCTGCATTGGCATCGTTATGCTTCCACAGTTCTTCAAAAGTTTGGACATTTTCTACCGAAATTCCTTTCTCTGTCAGTTTAGCGGCTGCTTGTTCCTCATTGATATTTAACACCCTGAATGCATCCTCCACAGGTGCTTTTACAATTCTGTCCATGATTTGCAAATCGATCGGCGGATACATTCTTTCAGATATAATAAGAACAACAGCTAATGTCAGTACCGCAAGTAATGCAGGCAAAAAAACACTTTTCTTAAAATGAATTTTCAAAGCTTTCCAATTCAAAATGATGTGGAAAATGGCACAAATAACAAATAACAATCCGAGTATTTCGTGAACTACTTCGGTGTAGCCGTCAAACAGATGGAAAAACATCAGCAGTCCCGAAATGCCTACGACAAGGAACACCAATGATATAAATGGGGTAACATAATTTCTATTGAGTTTCATAATACCATATTTGATTAATTGAGTTTTGAAAATCTTTTCTCAAGTTCATGCAGCCATTTGACCCGTTTTTCGTGGCTCACTCTTTTTACCGATGTAAAGCTGAGCCATTTGACGTTTTTGTAGCCCATTGTTTTGAATACACTTCGTATCATCACTTTTCGAATCAAGTTTCCGATAAGCAGTGAGTACATAATTTTGGGTTTGTTCATCGTGGTGATGACGGTAATGCTTTTCAGATTATGTAATAGCGGCACCAACCCGAAACCTCTCGGATGATGGTCATACGCCAATCCGGGCGACAATACACGGTCGATAAATGCTTTGGTGGCGGCAGGCATAATGTCCCACCAAATCGGGAAAATAAAAATCAGGTGGTCGGCTTTTTTCAATCGTTCGTGGTAGCCAATAACCTGGGGGTCAACCGCACGATGTTCAACAAAGGCTTTTAAATCGTCCGATGTCATTCGGGGATGAAATTGGTCTTTGTCCAGGTGCATCAAATCCACTTTGTGACCGGATTTTTGAAGTCCCTTGCTGACCGATTCTAAAATGGCGTTGCAATAACTTCCTTCATAAGGATGGTTGAATACAATGATGGTTCTCATTTTTGACTGTTTAATTACAATGCAAAATTGAGCAGCAAAGCAGGTGTGGGACGATAACAATTGTTAATAAATCCGTTTTATCGTCTGTTTCGGATTCGGCTCAGGGAAACGGAAGTAATGCCCAGATACGAGGCAATGTAATGTTGCGGTACGCGCTGCACGATGTGCGGATATTGCGCCAACAGCTCTTCGTAACGTTGTTGCGGTGAATTTTTGAGGTAGGAAAAAAACAGTTGCTGAGCCTGGAAAAGGCGTTTAAACAAATGCTCTTCAAACTGCTTTTTGATGTCGGGCGATTGCTCTACAATCATTTGAAATTCCTTTTGCGTGATGGTTTGCAAAACGCAAGGTTCAATGGTTTCGATGCTGTACAGGCTCGGCTGGTTGGTTCGGAAACTTTCGATGGAAGAAACGCTGTCGCCCTCAAAGAAAAATTGCGTCGTGATTTCTTTGCCGTCGTTGTTCACCCAGGTACGCAGGCAACCTTTTTCAATGAAGTACATTGTTTTGGAAATTTTCCCTTCCTGCAACAGGATGGTTCTCGCCGGAGCTTCCACCTGTTTGAAAAAAGGGGAGAAGATGTTCCAAGGGATTCTATTTTTTGTTTTTTGCTTCACTGTGCGGTATCGTTTTTGGATTTGCGGATAGCTATTTGGCTGTTTGCAGAGTAACAGAAAAAGAAGGGTGAACTTTCAATTCCATACAACAGTATCATAAG
>JBIQMB010000411.1:0-3880 GCA_044463745.1 Chitinophagaceae bacterium
CTCCAGCAAGAACTGTTCTTCAAATTCCTGAACCTTCTTCACCGGAATTTCGGTCAGCAACCCATAAGTACCAAGGTAAATGATAGCTACCTGCTTTTCAACCGGATAGGGTGTAAACTGTGGTTGCTTAAGGATTTGCACGTTACGCGCACCCTTGTCAAGTACAGCTTTGGTAGCAGCATCCAGGTCACCACCAAACTTGGAGAATGCCTCCAGTTCACGGTAAGCGGCCTGCTCCAATTTCAGCGTACCTGCTACTTTCTTCATGGATTTAATCTGCGCATTACCACCCACACGGCTTACGGAGATACCCACGTTAATGGCCGGACGAATACCGGCGTTGAACAGGTTACCTTCCAGGAATATCTGTCCGTCGGTAATGGAAATAACGTTTGTCGGAATATAGGCAGATACGTCACCAGCTTGTGTTTCGATGATGGGCAATGCTGTCAGCGATCCCCCACCTTTTACCATGTGTCTGATGTTGTCTGGCAGGTCATTCATCTGACGGGCTACATCATCATTAGAAATGATTTTGGCTGCACGTTCCAGCAAGCGGCTGTGCAGATAGAACACGTCGCCCGGATAAGCTTCACGTCCCGGAGGGCGCTTAAGCAGCAATGACACCTCACGGTAAGCCACGGCCTGCTTACTCAAATCATCATAAACAATCAGTGCCGGACGACCCGTATCGCGGAAGTACTCTCCGATGGCAGCACCTGCAAACGGCGCATAGAACTGAAGCGGTGCAGGCTCTGAAGCTGAGGCCGCAACAATGGTGGTATAAGCCATGGCACCATGCTCTTCCAAAGTACGCATTACGTTAGCGATGGTTGATGCCTTTTGTCCTATAGCAACATATATACAGTAAACCGGATTTCCGGCTTCGTAAAATTCTTTTTGATTAATGATGGTATCGATACAGATAGCAGATTTACCTGTCTGGCGGTCGCCGATCACAAGTTCTCTTTGTCCACGTCCCACGGGAATCATAGCATCGATGGCTTTGATACCTGTTTGAAGCGGTTCTTTTACCGGCTCACGATAGATAACACCGGGAGCTTTACGCTCAAGTGGCATTTCATATAGCTCACCAGTGATGGGACCTTTTCCGTCTATCGGTTCACCCAGGGTATTGATAACGCGTCCTGCCAATCCTTCGCCTACTTTAATGGAGGCAATCTGACCGGTTCTTTTCACAGTTCCGCCCTCTCTAATGTTTCCGCTTTCACCCATCAATACCACACCTACGTTATCTTCCTCCAGGTTAAGTGCGATGGCTTTTACGCCATTTTCAAATTCAACCAATTCACCGGAACTAACATTATTAAGTCCATAAACGCGGGCAATACCATCACCCACCTGCAAAACGGTTCCAACTTCTTCCAGGTTGGCTTCTGCATTAAAATTACTTAGTTGGCTTCTGAGAATCGCCGAAATCTCATCTGGCTTTATATCCACCATATTACTTAGCTTTATTTTTTGTGGGTGCAAAGGTAAATCAAGATACGCTTATGGCAAAAAGGGATTTTGTAAATATAATTAAATTTAGAGGGAGTTTCAGACCATTCGTGTCACAAAAGCCTAACTTTTCTCTTTTTTGGATAAAATGCAATAAAGCGAAGATGAAGTAACAGACCAACTGAGCGGCCGGCTTTCAGATTCTTCGTGGGTGGGAATGGCAAATAAATACAGAAAAGAGCTGAAATAACTTCTACCTTGCTATATAAAAAACCTGTGGATAATCATGAGTAAGCTTTTCCTTTATTTGTTGATCCAGATGAATAGAGGCGATAATACTCACCACGCTCAGACCGGAAAATAAGGCAGTCCAAATGGGATTGGATGAGAGTGGCGTTAGCTCCCAAACCTGGTGCGAATAAATCTGGAAATAAAATAAAAAGTAAACCCAAAAGAATCCTGTCGGCAAAACGTTTATGCGTAATAAAAACTTCTTGCCAACCTTTTTAAAAAATCGGCCGGAAATCCGGTATTGGTAAAATTCATATCCTGCGGTGGATAAAACAACAGCACATGTAAGAATAATTCCGGCCAGGCTGCTCAAGGCTGCTACTGTATAAACAGATGCCACAACCAAAAGAAAGGTGAGAACAGCGGGCCATCTGAACTGCTTTAATACGAGCAACCAAAACTCTTTACGAACTTTTTTAAAAACCTGTGATTGCTTTTCTCTGACAAAGGTTGCAAAACCAAAAATCCCAAACAGGGCATATACCCTATCTAACGCAGATTCAAAACTTAATGACTTATCCTTATCCATTTCCTCTTCTATGCCGTTGGCCAAATGATCCACCAGTTCTGTCTGCAATTCGTAAAAAAACACCACATGCTTTTCGCAAAAACGGTAGAGATAATCTATTTGTTCTTTTGTAAACATAATGGAATAATTTAGTTCGCAATCTTAAAAACTTCGGGAAACTCTTCAGTCAGATTACCTCTGATTTCACGGTTCAATTTATAAGATACGATGGATAATACCACATACAGGCCGATAGCCATACTAAGCGGAATCACAAGATAACTGCCATCCATTTTTTTAATGACTATCGAGATAAAAAATATCAAGGGCATGGAGTCAACCGACTTTTGGAAATAAGTAAATGAGCTCATAAATTGTTTGCCTGAACGTTTTAAAAATCCGGAAAGTGACCTCTGTTTGTAGAATGAAAAAAGGCTACCACCTATCAAGATGAGGATAAACAATATCCAGCCCACTGTCTCAAAAGAAGTCATGATGCTGTAAAACGAAGTTGCAATAAGTAGGAACCCTAATATCCCAGGCCACCCGAATTGTGCTCTCAACAATTGGCGGTGTTTTTTCTTATACCTGACGGTAACCTGCTCTGTCTTTTCCCTCACCAGCGGTGCAAATCCCATTGCTCCAAAGCGGCTATAAACCTTTTCTAACGACGAATCAAAAGAAAGTCGATTGTCGTTTTTCATCTCTTCCTCAATCGCATTGGCCAAATGATCGACCAATTCCCTCTGCACTTCGTAAAAATAAACAAGGTGCTTTTCGCAGAACTTAAAGAGATACTTTATTTGATCTTCAGATAACATGAGTTCAATTTATTTCTTTTGTTTTAAAGAATTAAAATCATTGAGTAAACTTAAAGACATTTGGATACGACTTGATTAATTGCTTTTGTAAATTCCTGATAAACTGGTTAGCGGTTTTAAGTCTGTGTAAAAAATAAGCAATAAACAGACTTGATAAAACCTGATGAAACATTTGCTCATTAACCACTAACAAAAAATAAATAGCAACCCACAATGTCCAGGAGTTTAATCCGATCCACAAATACCGGGTCATCCAAAACTCTTTGCCTGATGCTTTAATTTCCTTATTAACCTTCACGCCTACAATCAGGTTTTTAATCACCATGATGCCCACAAGTACACCCATCAGAATGTGCCCCGACTCGTCGTTCCAGCGTAATAAAACGAAAAATATAACGGACAGAATCAAAAAAGTAAAGATGCCTTCTGTTTCCAAAAGATCGAATCTCTTTTTCATTTCTCTGTCCATCTGTTTGGTTCTTTGATTCACTATTTCTGAAAAACCATGGATGCCAAACTGATGGTATTCTTTCCATACTGCTTCTTCAAAGGAGAGTCGGGGGTTGTCAGCCATCTTCAATTCTATAGCATTAGCCAGATGATCCACCAGTTCTACCTGAATTTCGTAAAAATAAACCCGCTTTTTCAGGCAAAAATCAAAGAGATAATCGATTTGTTCTTTACTCAGCATCAGGTAAGTTTTAGGTTAAAAATATTTTGAAGATTGACCATAAAATCTGCAATCTCACTAAATGCGTGGGTGCTTTGTTTTTTCCCTTTTGATGTAAGAGAATAATAT
>JBIQMB010000412.1:0-3871 GCA_044463745.1 Chitinophagaceae bacterium
TGCAACATTTGTAAACAATGTTTTATTTCTTTATCATCCACGGATGTCAATGCACGCATCGTAATACTGATAGGCCAGATGGTATTTGTAAGTGTATGCGGACTGCCTATCCCCTCGCCTGCCGGGCCTTTGAAATAAAATGGATTGTTTTCAGACAGAATATAATCCCTGGTTGTACGATAAATTTCGTCCTTGTTGCTTACAGCACCCAGATAAGGCAACGATAGCAAAGAAGGAACATTCGCATCATCCATCAGATTAAAACTGCCAAATCCATTCGCTTCGTAAGCATACAACCTTTTATTGTCGTACGTGGTGACAGCGTATCTGTGAAGAGCCGCCTCCACCTCGGAAGCAAGGTTCCCTGCCTCTTTACGAATTTTTTCGTTACCTGAAACTCCGGTTATTTCTGCCAACTGCTTCATGGATACAACAGCAAAGAAGTTAGCCGGAATCAGATACAGGAAAATGGTAGCATCGTCGCTTGGCCGGAATACTGAACAGATAAGCCCGTTCGGCTTTACCGGATAACCGTAGCCGGCAAGGGGTACGCCATCTGTTGCCCAATAAGTTTTTCTCTGGAAGGTGTACGGCCCCCTATCATTCTTGCGCTGCTGCTCCCGAAAAGTCCGAATCACCAATTCCATGGCATGATGCCAGTCTTTATCAAAAATACTGCTGTCACCTGTCGTTTTCCAATACCCATGCGCAAGCCGTATCGGATAACACAAACTGTCTATCTCCCACTTCCTTTCGTGCACGCCCGGCTTCATATCCGTATTGTCCGTTTCCTTCCATTCACTCACCTTGTTTTCATCTTTATAAAAAGCATTGGCATACGGGTCTTTAATAATAAATTTTACTTGCCTGTTAATAACCCCTTTGATTAATTGCTGAAGATTTTTGTCCTCTTTGCACGAAGGCAGGTATGGCCATACCTGCGCGCTGCTGTCTCTTAACCACATGGCATCAATATCGCCCGTAATGACATAGGTATCAGGTTTGCCATCGATCATCTCAAAATCTACTGTGGTGTCAAGCGTGTTCGGAAAACAGTTGTTGAACAACCATGCCATCTCTTTATTCCTGATGTTCTTCGATACTTCAGCAATGACCTTCTCAATAGCAGGACTCTTAAAATGCCGGTCGGCAGGTGCCGTGCGTACAACCGGAAAATCGTGCAAATTAAACGAACGTGCTGCCTTAGGAACCAGGCCTGATAAGCCGGCCATAGCAGTCATACCAATAAAATCTCTTCTTTCCATAATTGTTTAATGACAGGATTAATTTATTTGCAATATAATCGATTTCACCGGCAGTTTTTTACGACGCCTTTATTTGTCTTAATTTTGCTTACCCCACCAAATTATAATCAGATATGCGCAACTTACTATATTTGACCTACCTTTGATAAGATATCGGATCAGGCGACTTAAAAATAAAGTATATGGTCTCAAAAAACACCTTCAAAAAATTAGCACTTTCCTTTCCTGAAGCAACCGAGCAACCTCATTTTGATAAGACATCCTTTAGGGTGAAAAATAAAATTTTTGCCACCTAAGATGAAGGTAGAAACATTGGAACCATAAAATTAACAGAAATCGATCAGGATATTTTTTGTACAGCCGCCAGGGAGATCATTTACCCGGTTGATAACAAATGGGGAAAACAGGGATGGACAATCATTGAACTGGATAAAGTAGCTAAGAATCTTTTTGCTGAAGCTTTAAAAGAGGCTTATTGTAATGTAGCACCCAAAAAATTAGCAGACCAGATCAGGGAGGCTGAAGAGGAATCCAACGCCTGACAATAAAAGGTATTCGCATCCAACGAACACAGTCATCACAAACATTTTATGATGAAAATGACCATCAAAATTCCTATTCTTTTCTTGCTACTCGTTGGTGCACAGAGTTGTTTGAAAACCAATTCACCGGGTACCATTGTCACCGGTGTAGTTACGAACAGAATTACGGGAGAGCCGGTTAAGAATATACCCATCGAGATTATTGAAGCCCAGGGATGGACAGGAAAATATCTTACCACAACCCAAACCGTTTTGACGGATGCAGCGGGCCGCTACAAAACCGCCATAAAAATAGAAAAAGGAAAGTCGTACAAAGCTGCCGTCGGCGTGAATCCCGTTCTGGCTAATTCTCCTTATCCATATTACGACAGAATCGAAAGAGACAAAGAAAACGTGATTAATTATGCGCAATTTCCTTTAAAAACGTTGGAGATTCGTTTTAAGATATCGGATCATCAGAAAAACTGGCTGCAAATTGGTTTTCAGGCTTGTGACGGTTTGAGTTTCTACGCAAATGACCTTTATTTCGGATCAAATCCCGTGGTCGATTTCGACACTACCTACCATATACGGGTTCAGGCCGGGCGCAAATACCGGGCTTATGTGGGGTTAAGTAACAAAGTGGCTCCTTATACTTATCAGGATAATGAATTTACTTACAAATTTTTTGATGTAGAGAATGTGGATACCACCTCTTTTGGTTTCATCCTTCCCTAAGTTTAACCGCTAAAACTTTTACCTGGAAAAAACCGGTCAGGACTCCGGATCAACTGTTCCGCTCCGCAGAATCTTATCCATATCACGATCGTCGCTGATGATTCCTTTGGCCTCCAGCGCACGCATATCCTTGGCATCCTTTAAGAAATCGGAAGCAAAAATGAATTCATTGAGCAATTCATTCTTTGAAAAAATAATTTCATTACTACTGCCTTCCCAGACCTTTTTGCCCTGGTGCAGATAAATAATATTCTCACCAATGCCCATCACACTGTTCATGTCGTGCGTGTTGATGATGGTTGTAATGTTGTTTTCTTTGGTAATCTCATGAATCAGTTTATCAATAAGAATACTGGTTTGCGGATCGAGGCCCGAGTTAGGCTCATCACAAAACAGATATTTGGGACTAAGCACAATGGCCCTGGCTATCCCTACCCGCTTCATCATACCACCACTTATTTCATCAGGAAATTTTTTGTTGTTTCCACTCAGGTTAACTCGCTCCAAAACAAAATTGACCCGGTCAAGTTTTTCCTTTCTTGTCTGTTTGGTAAACATATCCAAGGGAAACATTACATTCTGCTCCACCGTCATACTGTCAAATAATGCCGACCGCTGAAACAACATTCCAATTTGTTGCCGAAGCTTCTTCCTTTCTTCATCGGATATTTCATACAGGTCTTCGTTATCATACAAAATTCGTCCAGAATCGGCACGCATTAGTCCCACAATACACTTTTGCAAAACCGTTTTGCCACTTCCGCTGGCACCAATAATCAGATTGGTTTTACCGGATTCAAAAACCGCATCAATCCCTTTCAATACCTCTTTTTCTCCGAAAGCTTTTTTTATATCTTTTAATTCAATCATGAAATTATTTTAGCAACAGTTAGGTTTACAACAGGAAGAATGCCAATAAATAATCAGCTATCAAAATTAAAATACAACTGGCAATAACAGCCGAGGTGCTTGATCGCCCTATTTCTAAAGAACCGCCTTTGACATAATACCCAAAGTAAGCCGAAACACTGCTGATAATGAAACCAAAGGTATAAGCTTTAGCCAGACCGATATACACATTACGCACCTGAAACCCATCTTGCAAACCACGGTCAAATTCTTCAGCCGAAATAATACCTCCCAAAACACCGGCCAATCTCCCTCCATAAATACCCAATACCATAGACAATGCCACGAGAATTGGAATGGTAAGTAAACCGGCAAGAATCTTAGGTCCTACAAGGTAAGACTTGGTATTGATCCCCATTATTTCAAGCGCATCTATCTGTTCGCTCACGCGCATATTTCCCAATTCGCTGGCTATTTTACTGCCGACCACGCCGGCCA
>JBIQMB010000413.1:0-3868 GCA_044463745.1 Chitinophagaceae bacterium
CGGAAGCCAAATCCAACCTTTTTCGCAAAAAGACGAACATGGAAAATTGGTCAAGATTTCAGACTTTAAAGGAAAATATGTTTTGATTGATTTCTGGGCCAGTTGGTGCGGGCCTTGCCGCCGTGAAAATCCGAATGTCGTAGCCAATTACAATCAGTATAAAGATAAAAATTTCACCGTGTTGGGTGTCAGCCTTGATCAGTCTAAACCAGCCTGGCTAAATGCCATTAAAAATGACAACCTAACCTGGACGCATGTCAGCGACCTGAGGGGTTGGCAAAATGAAGTCAGCTCTATGTTTAACATCCGAAGCATTCCTGCAAATATCCTCATTGATCCGGAAGGAATTATCCTTGCACGAGATGTCAGAGGATCGGAACTGGGCCGCGTTTTGTCAGAAATTCTGGATAAAAAATAAAGGACTGCAAACACGTTTTCGGCTTACGAAATTGAGCAATGCCATCCCATGGGCAGGATTTTATTTCCTAATAGATGCCATGCAATCTGCTAGGCTTTAGCACATACATAAGCTCGATTGAAAGAAATTAAAGTTGACAATTTCTTCTGCTGAATAACTATTATTGAATGTCTTATTTCTTTTGCCCCGCAAGAAAATTTTTCAGGTCCTTTACCTCATCCTGGGTAGGCTTTTTGATAATCATAGCTTGTAAAGCCAGTTCGCCGGAAGATCCTGCAAACAGACCTTTGATCATTTTGTTTAGATAAGCTTTTTGAATTTTGTATCTGTTAACGGCCGGTTTATATACATGTGTTTTTGTGCGATCATCTCTTTTTACCAGGCCTTTTTCATACATGATCTGCATGAGTTTAAGCGTGGTGGTATAACCCGAACTTCTGGTTTTAGTAAGTACATTATGCACTTCCCTTACAGTCGCTTCTCCTTTATCCCATAGTACGATAAGAATCTCAAGTTCAGTTTCGGTAGGTTTTAATTGAGTTTGTTTAGCCATGATACGATTGGTTTCGTAGCAAGATAAGAAAAGAAAATTAAATATGTATAAATCCGGTTTTAATTATTATCCCAATGATGTTAGGATTTCGAAAATGATTTAACGAATAACTTTGGCAGACAGATTTCTTTATGACTCAAGAATGCATCATTAGAAGATCAGCAGATGTTCAGTGTCGTTTTTAAATTTAGATTTGGTAGTAAACGCTTCAGCATTTAATTTTAAATGAATTATCGAGATGGAAAAAGAAATCAAATTTAAATTGGAGGTTTTTGATTCAGACGAAGACCTTTCTATTGAAGACAGAGAATTACTCAATGAAGCAAGAAGGGAAACTAAACATTCATATGCCCCATATTCACACTTTCATGTAGCTGCTGCGGCTTTACTTGTCAATGGTCAAAGGGTAAAAGGAACCAATCAGGAAAACGCTTCCTTTCCTGCGGGCATCTGTGCCGAAAGAGTTTTAATGTCCACTGCGGCCAGTCTTTATCCGGATACAGGAATCAAAACAATGGCCATAAGCTATGATAATAAGTATGGCTCAAGCCAAAAACCAATTAGTCCATGTGGTATCTGCAGGCAATCTTTGAATGAATTTCAGAACCGGACAGGACAAAACATACGAATCATCCTGGCCGGTCTTTCCGGGCCTGTTTATATTATTGATAACGCTGCCGATTTACTGCCCCTGGTTTTTAGCGCAGATGATATGAAATAAGCAACCCCTGCCAATTCATTATTGATCAAGAACCGACAGACTTTTGCCGATAATACCTACAGCATTTCGCAACTCCTCTTCGTTGATAATTAATGGCGGTGCCAGTCTGATTTTATCACCATGAGTGGGCTTTGCCAGCAATCCGTTTTCTTTCAATTCGAGGCAAAGCTTCCATGCCGCATCTTTTTCGGCATGATCTATAACCAGTGCATTCAGAAGACCTTTACCCCTGATTAGTTTGATATGCGGTGATTTTAGATTCCTTATTTCTTCCCGGAAGATATTTCCAAGCCGCGCTGCATTTTCGGCAAGATTTTCATCTTTCAAAACCTGAAGAGAAATCTCTGCAACGGCGCAGGCCAACGGGTTTCCGCCGTAAGTGCTTCCGTGCTCTCCTGGTTGAATGGTAAGCATCACTTCGTCATCGGCCAGTACGGCACTTACGGGCATGGTTCCTCCACTCAGTGCTTTTCCTAAGATTAAAACATCGGGCCGCACATCTTCATGATCGCAACAAAGCATTTTGCCGGTGCGGCAAAGTCCGGTCTGGATTTCATCAGCCATGAATAAAACATTAGCTTCCTCACATGCTCTTTTTGCTGCGGAAAGATAACCCTCATCCGGAACATTTACTCCGGCTTCACCCTGGATGGGCTCTACTAGAAATCCGGCGATGTTTTCATCCTTTAATGCCTCTTTAAGCGCCTCGATATTATTGTAAGGAATGATTTCAAATCCTTCCAGATAAGGTCCGTAATCCTTACGTGCAGTAGGATCGGTACTAAATGAAATGATACCCAGGGTGCGCCCGTGGAAGTTGCCCGAGCAAACAATGATTTTGGCTTTACCGGGTGCTACTTTTTTGATGCGATAAGCCCAGTGGCGGCAAAGCTTTAATGCGGTTTCGACGGCTTCAGCTCCGCTGTTCATGGGTAATACTTTATTGTAACCGAAGTAGTCGGTAATAAATTGAGAAAAATGAACAAACCTTTCATTGTGGAAGGCGCGGCTTGTGAGCGTTAGCGTTTTAGCCTGATCAATAAAGGCATTAATAATTCTTGGATGGCAATGGCCCTGGTTAACGGCTGAGTAAGCACTCAGGAAGTCGTAATATTTGCGGCCTTCCACATCCCAGACATAGATGCCTTCTCCGCGGTTTAAAACCACGGGAAGCGGATGGTAGTTGTGAGCACTGTATTGATTTTCGAGTTCTATATATTGGTCGGTAGTATGCAGCGTTTGAACGGACATAACATATTTATTTTATGAATGAATAAAAAGTAAGTAGAAAAAAGTAAGGGGGAAAATTAAACAGTACGGCTTTACCGATGATCTAAAAAATCAAGATTATACGCCAGAAATGACATGTAATGATTCACTGTTTAATTATTTTCACAAAGGTAAGCATTTTGAAAAATTATAAAAAGTGAAGTTTTATATTCTTTCCCCTGTTGGCGTCAGTGAGGTGGGTGTATGAGTGGGATCACCCGACAGCGTTTCTTTCTCCTGTTGGCGTCGATGGGTGAGTGAGAGGGAGACCCGACAGCGTTTCCTTCCCCCTGTTGGCGTCAGTGCTATGGAAAAGTGGGTAGGAGACCCGGCAGCGTGGGAAAGAAATAAAAACCCGTTCGCTTCCAGGGGAAGTGGCTGGCAGATACTGCGGATTCCTGTAGATTGCTTCTGCGGGAAGGTGGGCTCCCGCAGATTGCGCTGATTTGCGCAGAGTTTTTTCCCTTGCGGGAAAAAAGGAGCTCTCAGAGAGACTACGGAGTTTTGCGGATATTTCTTGGTGGGAAATTCGATTTCATAAATGTTGTGGTCTTGCAGATTTTTCTGCTTTCATCTTTGTGATTCGTAGGAGAAAATAATTTCGTTGATTGTAGCGGTGTGCTTCCCTGCGGGAAGGTGGGCTCACACAGATTGATTGGATTTTCGCAGAATTTTTTCCTTGGGGAAAAAAGGAGCTTTCAGAGAGTCTAATGAGTTTTGCGGATTTTTCTTGGTGGGAAACCCGGTTTCGTAAATATTGTGATCTTGAAGATTTTTTTTGGGTCCATCTATGCGATCTGCAGGAGCAAAACAATTTCGTTGATTCCTGCGGAGTGCTTCCCTGCGGGAAGGTGGGCTCCCGCAGATTGCGCGGATTTCCGCAGAGTTTTTCCCTTGCGGGAAAAAA
>JBIQMB010000414.1:0-3867 GCA_044463745.1 Chitinophagaceae bacterium
ATGTGTCAAAAACAGCTCTAACCTGGGTGGAACTTGGTCGCGGAGCTTTATACATCATCAGCTTGCCTTTATCATCGTATAAAATAAAATGAGGTATCCCCTGAATGTTCATCATTTTTTCAAAACCGGAATTACCTGTTTCTAACTGATGACCGGTTAGGTTAAGTTCTTTTACTTTATTCTTCCAGGCAGTTTTATCCTCATCAACCGAGATGCTCAGAAATACAATGTTTTTGTCATGATAATCTTTTTCCAGTTTTTTCAAACTCGGAATTTCGGCAATGCAAGGCACACACCACGATGCCCACATATCAATATAAATATATTTGCCTTCGAAGCTTTTAAAAGAAACCGGTTTGCCATTTAAATCAGTAAAAGTAATATCGGGAATTGGTGCACCAGGCTGTGAATACATCAGATTGACATAATCATTTATCAAACCCTCCCGGCGTTTTTCGTTCTTGATATTGGCGGCGATTTCTCTAAATAATTGCACCTGCGAATCAAAATCTTCATTCTCCTTTGCAGAGTACCTGCTAATCATTTCTTCCAGCCCGCGCGAAACGATCATATCTTTTACAGATGCGTTCGTAAAGATATTTTGCGCCATCGCAACTCGCTCTTTCAGTGCCTGAAAGCCAAAACTTTTGGGGTCAATCAGTGTGTTTAAATATTGATTGATAAACCGGCCGGATGAAGGAAACAGCAGAGCTATTTCATTATCATAAACCTGTGCCGGAGATTTGGGCAATGAAGCGCCCGTATTTTCACCAACTTGGCCCCTGTTTGCCCGAGCAAATCTTTCCAGCGTTTCCTGATAAGCATTAAAAGACCATACTTCCAGATATTTCTGAACGTTTTTATTTTTGATCTTGAGTACCTTAACCAAACTATCAGCAGTATTGATGTAATAAGATGCCTCCTCTTTTAAATTATTTTTATCAGGAGTTGATTTAAATAAACTGATTTCTTTTTGAACAGACAGAATATAATAAGAAAGCAGCGCCCGATTATCTTTATTCAGATTACCGGATAAATAGGTGAGGAAGGTAGAATCATCGTAATACAATTTCATCTTAACATTCTTGCCCGGAATTAAATATACCGGAAAGGATGCTGCCAATTGCCTGTTTCTTGACTTAGGCAAAAAGGTCATGGTAAAAAACTGCGGCTCATCAATATTGGTTGTCCATTCAAAATTACCGTTTGCATCAAGGCTAACCTCTTCAGATTTGCCCGCCATCGCCTGTCCGGGCATCGAAAAATACACCGAAAACTTATCATCCAGATTGATGGTTCCTGAAACAGAAACCGGTTTAACTTTTTTAGATTCCTCGTCAGCACCTGCATGGCAAAACAGAACAGGGACCAACAATATAATCATTAATGAAACATACCTCATTTAGTCTTTCTTTTTATAAAATAATCTAACCGGCTTATCGGTAACACCTTCATACTTATTGATCAACGATCCGTTATCAGCATTATAAACCGCTACGCTACCCTTAAGGCCGGATGCAGCAGCATTGTAAACACCAACGTATAGTTCATTGTTATCTGTGCTTAAACACATGCCGGTAATCTCACCAGGTAAATCCACCGTTATGAAGGGAGCTGTTGGCAAATTGGTGCCTGAATAAAACCACGAATAGATATTATTACCGTTCGAATAAATATACTTATTGAATTTTGTATTCAATACAGTGTGAGCGTTTTCAGTGATAGTAGGTGCCGTATTTGTAAATACATCTTTTTCTAGCAGTTCAATCGGATCGGCAAAATACACCTGCAAATAAGGGCCGAACTTCCATCTGGTTAGTATCGAAGGATCATTTTTGTCACGGGTCAAAATATAACATGCGTTAGATGTTGCAAAAAATTGAATCATATCCTGCCCGGCCAATTCGTTCTTTGTACTTGTTGTAATGTACCAAAGATTCCACAAGCGTGACTCTGTTTTATCCCAGTAATAATTCATATTAAAATTGTATCCCGGAACGAAAACGGTTTTCATGTCTAAAACAGTGCCTCCTGGCAATTTTGTATTCTTTAAAATCAGATACTCTTTGGTAGCTATATCATATACCTTACCATCTTTACTTAAAATGATTGCGCTAACCGCAGCATTATCCGGAATATTCATTCTGTAGGGTTGAAAATTAGGAAAATCCGGCGCAGTTATGACTGATTCCAGCTCAAAAGTCTTGGTATTTATCATACTGATTTTTCCATCTGTGGCACTGGAAATAAATAGCTGCTTTTCACGCTTGGCTATGTCTGTGATGCCCTTGCCCAATGTAAGGCCGGGGTTATTGCGTTCAAAGCTGTTATTTTCAAAACTCTGAACCTTACCGGCTGCTATTTCTTCGGCAGAATATTTTCTCATAAAAGCCATGGTCCCATCCCCATTCTCTTTTTCTCCCAAAACCACAAGTCCTTCTTCATAAGGGGAATTTACCTTCAATGTAAAAGTTTTAAAAGCACTGCCATCCTTATTTGTAACTTTCAATCTCACCGGAAAACTTCCCAACTTATTCCCGACATAAACCAGTTTTTTATCGGTAGAAAAAAATTCGTAATCAATCTGCCATTCATAGGTTAATGCCAAATCTGAACCGCTTTGGGTAATTACAGGATCAATGGTTAAGGTTTCATTCTTTTCTATGTTTACCACCGATGATTTAATATCATCCAGAGTAATCTTTATTTCAGAAATGCTGTGGGTATCTACGGTCGATTTGTCTTTATAGCATGAAAAGAAAAGCATGGATATAAAGAGCAAAGAGAAATATTTTGATAATGTATTCATTTCAATCAAATTAAACTTTTTGAGAATTAATAACCTGCAGGTCGGGGAATTGTAACACCCAAATCAGGATGCTGTTCCATAAAGTATTGGTACAGGGGAATTAAAACATATTTGGTAAGGGAATAATCATAATCGAATGGCCATTCCGGTCCATTTTCCAGGTCTTCCCCAAACTGCTTTACCATGTCATCGTAGGTTTGCGGAGCTTTGGTCTTCATTTCGCGAAATAATTCGATGAACTTAATATAGGTAAGCGGATTCCATGCACCAAGCCTGTAGGTAGGCCATGCCGGGTCGCCCCACCAATCTTTCCAGTTTGGACGCTCAACCTTGTTATTAAAGTGGATTAAAACTTCTTTATACTTTTCGTTTACCGGAGTAAATTCTCCCGATTCTTTCAACTTTAAATACAATTTGAAATCATTATTTCCCAGATTGTTTCGCAATATGGTAACCGGCACGTATCCATTTATAGAATCGGCTTTTATGGTTAAATCACTTCCTAAATTATACTGCACTCCTTCTTTAGCGGTTGACTTTTCTTTATCAACAACTACCTCAAAATTCCTGTCTTTTTTAGCCGGCTCGCCCATAATCTCTACCAGTACTTTAAGTTGGTAACTTGTTCTGTCGAGTGGTGTAACACCGAAGGAGTAGTAAATACTGTCTTTCTGAAAATAAATACCTGAAAAGCTTTTATCAAAAAGTATGTAATCTGATTTTTTGCAAGAAGCCAGTAACAACATTCCCCCAATTAGCGGTAAAATGAATTTTATACTGATAACTTTTTTCATGTGTTGGTTTTTAATTTCTGTAATCAATTTCTTCTGTAGGAATCGGCAGCACATAAACATCTTTGCTTCCGGTAACTGGCTGCTCATTTACATCCACAAAGCTTAAGTTCAATCTCTTCATATTGAAAAAGGTTTGTCCCTCGCCGATGAACTCCTTGTACCTTTCATTGGTAATGGCCGAAAGAGTAAGAGACTGCGCCGGACTTTGGTTTTCAAGAGGTATTAAGCCCCTTGAAACAAGAACCTTATCAAAATACTCCCTAC
>JBIQMB010000415.1:0-3856 GCA_044463745.1 Chitinophagaceae bacterium
TGTCTTAGCGCCTTTGTGGCAAAAAAATTCAAGCAAAGAGGTATAGTAAGTAACTACAAAACACAGGACGGCAGACTTGCGCCAGTGAAAAAAATCTTTGTGCACCTTAGTGTCTTAGCGCCTTTGTGGTCAAAAACAAAGAACCTTCTTCCAAAATGATTACCTTTCGCCGCTCAAAAAACCATCAAATCAAACCATGATATCAGAAAAAATCAACAGCACAATTCCCAATTACGCCTCCGATTTACGTACGAATCTTGAAACCGTTCTATCCCAGGACGGAGCACCCGGATTAACCACAAATGAAATTCTATCCATCGCCCTCGCATCGGCCATGACATCGACCTCCCTTCTGCTCAGAAACACCATTCAGGCAGAAGCCGAAAAAATTCTTTCGCCCAATGAAATCACAGGAGCAAAATCAGCATTCGCTATCATGAGCATGACCAATATTTATTACCGCTTTCTCCATATCTCCAACAATACCGAATATCAATACCTCCCTCCACAATTACAAAGAAGCGCAGAATCAAACGCTGACACGGATAAAAAATCTTTTGAACTGGCATCGCTCGCGGTATCAGCCATTAATAATTGTAAAGCCTGCGTTGACTTTCATGAACTCAGTCTGCGACGGATGGGTTATAGCGCACTGAGTGTGCAGTCATGTGTACGAATTGCTTCGGTTATCAAAGCCGTGGGTGAAGTACTCAGGGCTGAGGAAAAATAACCCTCTACAAAACTTATATAAAAAAAACAACGCAGGAAAGCCGACTCAAACCAATCGACCTCCCTGCGTTTTTCTTTTTATTTTCGGAATTATTTACCCCAAAAATGATCTATTGCAGCAAAAGCATTGCGGGCAACCGTCGCTACCTGATTGGTATCGTTAGACTGTTGCTTTCTGGAAGATTGCTTCACAATTACCGTTTCGGTGGTGGGGTTGATGTGCACCATCTGTCCATTGATGCCCCAGGCCTCGATGACATTGTCAGCATTGTTGGGTATCCACCAATAGTTGTGATACGAATAACCGGGCCTTGATAACCCGTATAAATCCTCTGTTGTTTTTACCGGATAATCTTTTACAAACAGCAGATCAAAAGTTTTAGGATCCAGAATCTGTCTGCCATTAAAATAACCACGATTGCGAACCATTTCACCGAATCGAGCCATGTCGCTCAGCGTTGCATTCATCGCTCCTCCTGACATTCCCATACCATTGCTATCGGCCACAAAATATGCATCGTGGGCGGCTCCCATCGGCTGCCAGATACGCTCAGACAGGTAGTCATTTATTTTCTGACCTGTAATTCTTTGTATCACCCAACCCGTCACTTCCGGGTGAACGCTCTGGTACTTAAAGCCTGCTCCATGGTCGCCCTGTTTTTTTAAGGTCTTCAGGTAATCATAAATATTCCTTGGACCATTGTAGCCCTCCGGCTGAGGCGCCATTCCTGCGGCTACCACATAGTCTCCTAAGTTAGAAGGAATGTCATCATACCTTTCCAAATAATCAACTCCGACGGACATATCCAGCGTTTGCTGAATGGTAGCATCCTCCCATGCTGAGCCTTTCAACTCAGGCACATAGGATGTAACCAGCGCATCACCATCCAACTTACCCTGCGCAATGAGATCGGTGGCAAGCAATCCATTTACAGCTTTGGTTACCGACATCAGCAAATGAGGCTCATGTGGTTTCACACCGGGTGCATGATATTGAAACGCGATTTTACCCTTCCGCAACACCATAAAACCATCGGTTTGTGTCGCTTTCAACCATTCAAGGATGGTGTGCGTATTTCCGTTTAATCCTTCAAAAAGAAGGTCGCTGAGGTCGTGCTCATCTTTCTGAAAAAGAGACTTAGGGTATGCATCACCCGCCCATACATTGATGGTGGGGACCAATTCGCGAAGATGATGAAATGCCCACCGGTTATAGGGAGGCTGAAGCATATTGGCCCGGCTAACCTGCGTTTCGGCTGCAGGAGGAAATCCATTCATTAAATCCGGTGAGTTGATCTCCCGAATCGCTTCTTGAACCATTGACATAAGTAGATTATTTTTTTAAATTAAAAAATGAGGCCAAATTTAGTCAATAATGGCTCTTCTTTTCGGGTACATACAATAAGAGTTTTTACGGAGTGCTTTTACTGTTTATAACTTAACAGCAGCCGGCCAACACTTTTTAGTTCTGTCATCCGTTAATAAAGTGAGTAAAAATTCATTGACATAATTTTTTCGTTATGAAAATATTTCTACTTGCCGTCTGCCTTTTTATTTCCCCCTTTCTTACCGCTCAGATGAATTATACACTATCGCCCGAATCATCGGTATTTTATCATGAAACGATGAAAAGTGTAAAGCCGGAGATTGCTGCATTTATTGAAAAAAAATCAGAACAACTGTTTCAATCTCAGATTGATGGCGACAGCCTTATTCAGGGGCTTAAAAAAGAGGCCGGATTCAAAAAAATGAGTGATGAAAATTTGAAAGCTATTTCGCTGCTGATCTTAATCTGCTGCTCGCATAAAATTGACAAAGAACTTAAAACAAAGGTTTTACAACTGCAAAAACAGGAAGTGGAGGAAATGAATTTTGATAAAACGGCACCACTTCTGGAACGCAAAAGCATTATCGCCCGGCAGGTTTGGCAATGGTTTGGTCAAATGGAGGACCAAACCGCTGCATTGAAAAATTTAATGTAGCATATGCTTATTTTTGCTGCATGGGGCATAAAAAATTAAAACGATTCGAAGCGATAAAGGGTTTCAGCAATGTGTTTCAGTATCCTGAGGAGATGAAAGGCCGTTGGCATGAAGAATTTAAAAATAAAAATCCTCTCGTTCTCGAGCTGGCCTGTGGTAAAGGAGAATACACCATCGGACTGGCAGAAAGATATCCTGACAAAAACTTTATGGGCGTGGATCTTAAAGGTAATCGCATTTGGAAAGGTGCTTCTTTTGCCATAAAAAATAATTTAAAGAATGCATTTTTTCTCAGAACCCAGATCGAAATGATTGACAATTATTTCGCGGAGGATGAGGTTGATGAAATCTGGATTACCTTTCCTGATCCGCAACTCAGGTTATCGCGGGCCAAGAAGCGGCTGACACATCCTGCATTCTTGATGAAGTACGAAAAATTTCTTAAGAGAGGCGGTCTCATCCATTTAAAGACAGACTCACCCAGTCTTTATAATTTTACCAAAGAGGTGATTAACTGGTGTGGATTAAAACTTATAAAGGATATGCCCGACGTGTATTCATTGCCGGAAATACCTGAGGATGTGAAAATAAAAACCTACTACGAAAGTCTGGACATTGCCAGGAGCAAAAAGGTATTTTATCTGTGCTGGAGTATCCCTGAAGAATGGAACAGGGAGGCAAAGGCATTTACCGATTATTTTAAAACAAAAATGTCATCTATTGAAACAGAATAAACCGTCCGGAAAGGAAAAACCTCGTGATCCGAAACTGAAAAATTCATTTTATGAAGATGTATTGGAAGTGACAAAACTAATACCGAAAGGAAGGGTAACTTCCTATGGTGCGATTGCGAATTATTTAGGTACCCGGATGTCGTCGAGAATGGTGGGATGGGCGCTGAGCGGCTCGCAGCACTCCATAGAGAAAGTGCCTGCGCATCGGGTGGTTAACAGAAACGGATTACTGACGGGAAAGGCTCATTTCGGTACGCATACCCGCATGCAGGAATTGCTGGAAAAGGAGAATGTAAAGGTGGTAGAGGACAAGGTTGTGGATTTCGAGAAACTCTTTTGGGATCCGGCCAAAGAATTGGCTATCTGAAAAATAAGGTTTAATTTTTGCTCTCATTATTTTAAAGCGTCATT
>JBIQMB010000416.1:0-3848 GCA_044463745.1 Chitinophagaceae bacterium
CATCTACATAGGTTTTTAAAATTTATAATTACGCACGCCTCATGGCGCACCAGATGGCGCAGATTTGCGCTGAGGTTGTTTTTTGCTTTGCAAAAAAACGGAGCCCTCCATTCAATTCATCTATCGAGAAAATAAGGCCGTCCCTACAGGTACTCACTCCTGACAGGTTGTGGGGGGGTATGAGGGTGAGCAAAAACCTGACAGAGGATCTCCATTGCGAGGTTACGCAAGTCGGTTTTCCTCCTTCCTTTAATATCAGAAGAGGTATCCAGACTTTTGGAAAGTTTAGAAAAGAGGACTTTTCTGTTTGGGGAAGTTCTATCCAAGAGAAGTCTGGGTACTAAGGGCAGATCGCAACTTTCCAAAAGTTTAATCGGGTTACTCAAAGCTTCTTTCCGAAAACTTTTGGAAAGTCTGATTCCTCTTTTCTGCTTAGCACGTTCTTGGCAAAATTTTCCAAAGTAAAGGAGGTGATACCCCCCACTCAGTGCTTCTGAATAAACAGAGCCGGAGCTCTGTTCTCCCGAGAGAACCAGAGATCCAAAGCAATTGGTTGCGTTCATTCGGTTCTCATTTCCGAAAATAAAAATAGAAGTGGAATGCATCAAACATCTGCACTCTTTACAAACTGTATTCCTGCATTTTTCATGTTTGAAATAGCTTTATCTGTGTCCCCAGGTTTGGCTTCAACGGCTGATATAGCATCCTCAACGACAAAAGTTTTAAATCCCGCTTTATGTGCGTCCATGGCCGTGGCGTTCACGCAGTACTCTGATGCTATACCACATACGTACAGGTCGGTAATTCCTTTCTGCTTCAGCCAATGATTCAGGTCCACATTGGTAGCTTCAAAAGCGCTGTAACCGTCATCCGTATTTCCGGTACCCTTCAGAGCTACCTCGTTAATTTTTTCAGCGTTCAGGTCATCATGAAACGATGCTCCGTCAGTACCGCGAACGCAATGAACCGGCCATTTCTCAAAATGCACCGTCGATCCCGGATGCCAGTCTTTAGAGGCTACGATATGGTCAAATTTTTCCATCAGGCCATTTATAACCGGAATGATGGCATCGCCGCCTGCAGTTTGCAACGCACCTCCCGGGCAAAAATCTTTTTGAACATCTACTATAATTAATCCTTTCACGATAAAATAATTTTGACAAAGGTATCACTTGATTTTATAATAGTTAAGAGAGAACCGGGGTATTCGTTTGCATTAAGGGCCGATTCAGATGGTTTGATCCCCATAATTCATCTTCAGGTTAATCCATTTTGTTTCCGGAATTTTGGAAATAAATAAGAAAAGAATTCTTAACTTTCAAAAATGAGAATGCCGGCTAAAATGATTTTCAAAAAGGCTGTTTATACAGTGTTTTTTTTCGCCTTTTTATTGATGAACTTTTGTTCGCTCCAAGCGCAAAAGGTAGTGAGTATTTCTGTCAATGAAAGCATTAACCCGGCCAGTGCTGAATTTATCCAGCAGGCTATCCAGACATCAGAAAAGTCGAATGCAGAATGCCTGATCATTGAGTTGAATACGCCGGGTGGGCTTCTTACATCTACGAGGGATATCGTATCGCACATAATGGGTTCGCGTGTGCCTGTTGTTGTATATGTATCACCATCAGGCGCCAGAGACGGATCGGCAGGGGTATTTATTACCAGGGCAGCGCATCTGGCAGCTATGGCTCCCGGTACCAATATTGGTGCAGCACATCCGGTAGATATGCAGGGGAAGGCCGATGGCGTAATGGGTGAAAAAAGCACCAATGATGCAGTGGCATTTATAAGAAGTATTGCCGAAAAAAGAAACCGGAATGCAATGTGGGCGGAGGACGCAGTAAGAACGAGCGCATCCATAACCGAAACGGAAGCCCTGGCAGATAATGTGGTAAACCTGATAGCGGATAACCAAACCGATTTGTTGCAGAAAATCAATGGTCTGGAGGTGGTGACATCCGCCGGTACTGTCACCTTGCACACTTCGGGAGCACAAATAGAATCCATGGAAATGGGATTGTTTTTAAAAGTATTAAGTAAACTCAGCGATCCAAACATTGCTTATGTATTGATGATGATCGGGTTTTTCGGACTCGTGTTTGAGCTCTTTAATCCAGGTGCCATTTTTCCGGGGATTGTAGGGGTTATTTCATTGATTCTGGCTTTTTATGCCATGAGTTCATTGCCGGTTAACTATGCTGCCGTTGCCTTGATTGTTTTCGGAATTGTTTTATATCTGCTTGAAATAAAAATTGTTAGCCATGGCATGTTGGCCATTGGCGGCACGGTTTCCGTCTTACTCGGATCTATGTTTCTCTTTCGTACCAGTAGCGCTGATGCGGTGCAGTCACTTTCGTGGACCGTCATTATTACGACAACCCTCGTAACCACATTATTCTTTCTTTTTGTAGTAGGCATGGGGCTTAAGGCGCAGCGAGCCAAACCATCCATGGGCGGAAGTGCATTGGTGGGAAGATCAGGCACCGCCCTAACGGACATCAACCCTCAGGGCAGGGTACAGATTGCCGGTGAATCGTGGAGGGCCATTTCAAATAACGAAAAGATTAGCCGCGGCACAGAAATTATTGTAACTGATGTAAAAGGGCTTACTTTGCATGTATCAGCATCAGAGGCTGGCGATATTCAAAACACAATTTCATAAATTAAAAAACTTGTAATGGAGCAATTTCCTGTAATTTTTGTCATAATCGTAGTTTTTGCACTTTATATTCTGGCAAGTGCTATACGCATTCTTCGTGAGTACGAACGGGGTGTAATTTTTCGTTTAGGAAGAGTCGTTTCCGGATCGAAAGGACCGGGTTTGATTTTACTGGTACCTATTGTGGATAAAATGGTTAAGGTGAGTCTCAGAACCGTTGTGATGGATGTGCCTCCGCAGGATGTCATCACCCGCGATAACGTTTCTATCAAGGTAAACGCTGTGATTTATTTCCGTGTTATTGATCCCGTTAAGGCTATTCTTGAAATTGAAAATTACCTGGTGGGTACCTCTCAATTGGCTCAAACAACTCTGAGAAGCGTTTTGGGACAATCGGAGCTGGATGATCTACTTAGTCAGCGTGAAAAAATCAACATCCGTCTTCAGGAAATTATCGATAACCAGACAGAACCCTGGGGTGTGAAGGTGACCCATGTGGAGGTGAAGCAAATTGATCTGCCGCAGGAAATGCAACGAGCTATGGCCAAGCAGGCTGAGGCTGAAAGAGAGAGAAGAAGTAAGGTTATTTCTGCAGAAGGTGAGTACCAGGCTTCGCAGCGGTTGAGTGACGCGGCACAAATTTTGAGCGAACAACCCAGTGCATTGACGCTGAGATATCTTCAGACACTTAGGGAAATAGCTACGGAAAATAACTCTACCACCATCTTCCCTATACCTATTGATATTCTGAAGCCGTTTATGAAAATAGATGACCACGCTAAGCCGGCCGGTGATCAAAAGTGATTTTTTCTTACCGGGTAATGATAGCTTTTAATGTCAGTGCAATTCGATGGGCTGTGGTATCGTCGTGATTAATGATTTTAAATATTTTGAATGGAACGTGTAGAAATTGAGAAACTCGAATTTGAGGATTATAAAGGATTGCTGAGCGCTATGAAGGCGGCATATCCTAACTGGCCGGGCAATTATTGGAGTCCGGAAAGCATCGATAAACTGATTAAAAAATTCCCGGAGGGGCAGATTGTGATCAAAGCCGATGGGGTAGTGGTGGGGTGCGCCCTGAGCATCATTGTAGATTACAATAAATTTGGCGATAAGCATACCTATCGTCAAATCACCGGAAATTATTCTTTCAACACACATAATCCGAAAAACGGGAATGTGCTGT
>JBIQMB010000417.1:0-3829 GCA_044463745.1 Chitinophagaceae bacterium
AAAGACAAACAAGAATACAGAATCGCATGTGCATAAAATACGTGTTTTTGTAAAAATAGAATAAATGGTGTGCACCTGCTTTTCCATTAACCTTTTTTTAAATCAATAGCGATACTAATTCGGAGGCATGTAACTTTTAAGGGCATCAACATATTTTTCAAATGCATCAATGCCCGACGGTTTGATCTGACAAATCGTTTGCGGATAATTATTCTTAAATCTTTTGATCACCTCAATGTATCCTGCATCTTTCAATTTGGTAATTTGAGCACTCAAATTTCCTGCAGTGGCACCGGTCCTCTCTTTCAAAAAAGTAAACTCTGCTTCCTTTACACTAATGAGCAAGGACATTACTGCTAATCTTAATTGAGAGTGCAATATGGGATCAAGATCTTTAAACTTCATTCTCCTGTCATTTTATCCATAACTCAACTGTTTCTTATACCTGATCCTAAGCAAATATCCGGGTATGATCCAAGCAATCACGATGGCTAATGCTATCAGAAGTACGGCATATCGCTCATTTACAAATGGCGATATCAGTGCCAACACCCAGCATGCAATTCCACCTACCAGGAGCGGCCTGAATCGTAACAGTGCACCCGATAAGAATGATGGTATGCCATACAAAATAAGAATGATTGGGTTGATCATTTGGAATTGGCCAAACATACCACAAACAATCAGGGTAAGAAAAATGGAAATTCCAAAAGCTGCCCATACATAACCATACAACTCATCGGTATAGCTTCGGTGATCAGATTGTTTTTTCTTTTTTCTCAGATAAAAAATCTGGTAAATAAGCAATAACCAGATTAATGACCATACGGCATATACACTATCATTGCTATAAACCTGTTGCAATATGAATTGGGCAATACAACATATCAGGATGCCCCATCCCCAGAGCAAATACAGAAATCCGTTTTCGCCAAAACGCTCTTTTGCCTGATTTATCATAGAGGTTATAAGCGCTAAACTTTCGTTGTGAGAGAGTTCTTTTTCGTTTTCCATTTACTCATAATTTTTCATAAAGTAATCAAGTAGACTTTGCCCCCAAACGGGTGAAAGTTCGTTTTCAGGTTTGAAAGTTCCAAGTAATTTACCGGCTTTTTCAAACAAGGGCTTTGCAGCGGCCTTACCTCCGCCAAAAGCTTCGGGCGTGTAAAATACGTTTTGTGCTTCAAGCAAAACAGGACGTGGGTTTGTAGGGTCCAGCTTTTCTGATTTTTGAATTGCCTGGGTAATTTCGGGGCCATAAGTCATATATCTGTTCTGAGGATCTGCAGTAAGCCGAACGGTCGCAATCATACTTGTTACCACATACAATTCTGAGTTCTCTTTATTCAGAATTCCCTGGGCCGAATTCAGCAGGTTCTCTGCCTTATCTGCCAGTGCATCTTTTTGGGTGTTGTCCTGAGTCATAATACCCTGGAGTGCTGTAAGGTATGCTGCATAATAATACGGGAGCCACTGATTCTTTTCAGCATCGGCTATTCGTTGAAAACCATTAGCCAGATCTATCAGGTTGTTTTTTGCAACAGCATTATCTATCAGTGCTATATTTTTTTTCATAGCTGCCACATATTTATCGCTTTGTGAAAAAGAAGAGAAGGCCACGAAAAACAGAAGTGAGATGGTGAGAAGGGCTTGTTTCATTTTTTTTATTTTTATGTGATTTATAATTGTGAGTCGATAGCTTCTTGGGTGCGGTCAATGCCGAAACTGACAAAGTATCCCAGGTAATAAAATCTTTTGAACGGTGGGGTGATTGCCGTTTTATGCGCTCCGTTTGCCGAAAATTGATAGGTGTAAACATTATTGAAACCCGGAACATTAGAAACAGAAAATACAATGACCGAAAATGCCTTGGCCTTCTTTTTTCCCAATTGCGGCAGGTAATTGAGGCTTAAACTCAGATCATTATAATTTTTTGTAACGCCTTCAGAACGGATCATGAAATTTTGGGATGTGCCGCCATTGTTTAAAGAATATAAATCATAGTAAGGTCGGCCGGATGCAAAAACATAACTTGCATTCACCTGCATTTTAAACGAAAGCAGGAGCAGCTTGGTAACGAGCGATGCTGTATGTTTTGATGAAAACGGCGGTCTTAATTTGTATGGGTAATTTAGAAAATCCCGTTTGGTATCTAAGTAAGAATAGGAAATCCAGTAATCAAAATTGCGGATGGACTTTTTATCTCTCCAAAATAATTCAGCCCCTGCTGCATCTCCGAAACCTTTGTTATTAATGGCGGTAAGTTTGCCATATCCGCCAACGGCTTTAATGAGGTCATCGTATTTTTTGTAGAAAGTTTCTATCCTGAGGAGTCTTTGATTGGCCATCTTCTGATATTGCAGAATATAATGTGAGGCTTTTTCAAAATGCAAACGATTAATGGAAGGAAGGTATTTATTATCCGGATTTTGATAAAATATTCCATAAGCCAGTGACACCTGCCCTTTATCTTGAAACTGGTAAGCAAGCGATAACCGGGGTGCTATATTCCATTTATCAAACAACTGCGAATGCTCGGCTCTTAATCCGGAACGGAGCGCCAATTTTGAAAGAATGTAAATGTCGGATTCAATATAAGGAGCCCAAAGGGTTTCACTTAATTTTGAATCGTAGGTTACAGATTGAATGCCATTGAATTTTAATTGATCATGGCTATACAAAAATTCTGTGCCAAAACGAAGAGCACTTAAGCCGGAAAGGTTCTTTTCAATTGTGAATCGACCGTTCCAATAATTCCCAATGTTTTTAATGCTGAATACCTTTGAGTCATAGATCGGATTATTTAAAGGGGGAACGGTTTCCTTTTGCTCATTTTTCAATTGGTTACGAATGTTGTCGTTGTTATTACTGTATGATAGTCCTGTCCTCAGTTTCCATCCTCCGCCAAGTTTACCTCTCCACGAAAGATTTTGGTAAATGTTTGAATTTTTTAAGTTGAAAGCATTTCTTAATCCCATTGAGTCTGCATCCTGATGGCTGAATGCGAGATCCGAAAAATTGAGGTATCCATAATATTTAAGCATACCCGAACCGACCGTTTTGGTTCTGAGATTCACATCCAATTCATGTGCAACAGGAGGCTTGCTGTACTCAGCATTTTGTTTAAGAAAACTAAAAATCAGGGCAAGGTTGGAATATCCGTAATTGATACCCCAACTTGATTTTTTATTGTCTGAAAGTTTTTGAATGCCTCCTCCTACTGAGAGCACAGAAGCATTAAGGGAAGCAGATGTTCGATCCGGCAAATCGATGCTTTCAAGTAAGAGCACAGATGATAGAGCCTGTCCGTAGAGAGCACTGTAGCCGCCCGTACTAAAGACGGTACCTTTAAACAAAAAGGGATTAAATCTGCCACGGGTAGCCCGACCGGGTTCACTCGTATAAAAGAAACGATTAACGATTGTGCCGTCTATATAAATTTTGCTTTCGTCGGCAGTACCTCCTCTTACAAATAGTCCTTCGCTTTCACCCACTTGCTGCGTACCCGGCAGCGTCTTCATGGCAGATGTAACATCGCCATTGGCACTTGCCGTAGTCACGATATCGAGTGAGGTAAGTTCGGTTGCCCGGTTCTGATCTCCGGCCTCAAAAGTTCCGGCTGTTATCACAACCGCATCCATGCTTTTTGTTTTAGAGATTAGATAAAAAATTTTGTTTATCGTACCTCCATTCAGCGTAATAGTGTCGGTGGTTTCCTGGTATCCAATGGCACTCACAGAGAGAGTGTGAAGGCCTGATTCGATGGTTTGAAATTTAAAATTTCCAGCGCTGTCTGAAGTAGTCCCATCATAGGTATCTACGATGGAAA
>JBIQMB010000418.1:0-3827 GCA_044463745.1 Chitinophagaceae bacterium
AGCCAAAGCTCAAAACCAAGCTTGCCAAAGAGTATGTCTTAAAGTGAAAAAATATAACAAATTAATACGACTTAAAGAACGCCAGCCTGTAACAAGTGGTTTGAACGCAAGCAGGGCGAACCGTCTCCGTTTGAACTTTTTTGCTATATTTGGAGTTCGGTCTTCGCATCAACGGTAGTGCTAAAAATCCCTGCCTGCGTCAAGCCGCCAAAACGTTGCAGGCAAGCTCAAAAGAAAAATAAGTTTCAATATGATAGATAAGGAAAAAATATTAACTTTGGTATTATGAAAGTAGTTAAGCTAAACATACCCGAAAACTTGGATATAAAATCTGCTGAACTTGCTATGATAATAGCCAGCCGATTATATGAACAAGGTAAATTATCACTCGGGCAAGCCGCAGAAGTGGCCGGACTGACCAAACGTACTTTCGCAGAACTATTAGGAAAATACAACGTCTCAATCTTCAACTATCCGGAATCGGACTTATCAAGAGATGTCGCCAATGCCTAAGACAATTATTTCTGACACCAGTTGCCGCATCATCATTTCAAAAATCAAGGAACTTGAACTCTTACGCAAATCTTACGGGAAAATAACCACAACTTCTGATGTCGCTGATGAATATGGTGAACCTCTACCCGATTGGATTACAATATCGGAATTAAAAGACAAAAGCAAACAACAACTCTTAGAACTTCAAATAGACAAAGCTAAAACAACGGAAAAAACAAGGTCTATGTGTATCGATGCGACGTACCGACGGCGCTATCCGTCCCTATTTGCGCAGGCCTCCCGGCCTGTGACTTATCGTTACTAAAAGCGTTTCTACACCATTATTTGATGAGAATTTCGTAGTGACTTGAATAGTTTTTAGCGTTTGTTGGAAAACCACCCCGTCTGTCACGTGCTTTGAAAACCTTTTCAAAAGTTGATCATTGGAATGGGCACGTGCCATCCACCCCTCCTTTTGAGGGGAATTTGGAGAGGTTTTTTCGCGGTTGCAGCATATGCTCTATTCAAAGGTGAATACTTATAAGAAATGTTCGATTTTTGAGAACTTTCCTTCCTGAAAAAGCCCTCAGCAACCATGAGACCTGAATTCCCCTCATTCGGAGGGGTGGACGCTTTAGCGGACGGGGTGGTTACGCAAGCAGCTTAGCTTCCCATTGGGATTGACCTCCCGGCCTGTGACTCATCGTTACTAAATGCATTTCTAAGAAATTATATGAAAAGAATTTCGTGGTGGCTTGAATAGTTTTTAGTGCTGTTGGAAAACCACCCCGTCTGTCACGTGCAATGAAAACTTCTTCAAAAGTTGATCATTGGAATGGGCACGTGCCATCCACCCTCTTTTTGAGGACAATTTGGAGAAATCTTTTCGCTGTTACAGGAGCTGGCCTATTCAAGAGGTAAGGTATACGGTTGGACCTTCTTTTCCTTTTTTTGTTTCTATCACGATGACACCGGTTGCGCCTCTGGCACCATACAAGGCTGCTGCACTCGCATCCTTCAACACAGTAAGAGATTCAAAATCTTCCGGATTTAATGTTTGAAGACTTCCAGATGAAACCGGTACACCATCAATTACGTAAAGAGGTTGAGCTCCAGCACCCGAAATAGATTTAATACCCCTGATTGTCATGGTAGCGTTGGCACCTGGCTGACCCGATCCTGAGTTAACCAACAATCCTGGCGCCCGGCCCTGAAGTGCCTGTGTAAATGAGCCAACGGGAGCATCATCTACAATTTTAGCACTCAGCACAGTCGCTGCCCCTGCAAATTGGGTTCTTTTTTCCGTACCATAACCTGTAAGAACGATTTCATCCAGGCTTTCTCCTGATGCAGCCATCAGTGTTACTGAATAGTTATTTCCAGAACCAATCGCTACTGACTGCGATTCGTAACCCAGGTGACTAAATTCTAAGAATTTCGCTGCAGAAGTAATATTCAGCGTGTAATGACCGTCTCCGGTGGTTGTAGTACCGATGCGGGTACCTTTAATCTGAACCGAAACACCGGCAAGGGGGTTGCCAGCTTCGTCACTCACTACGCCCGAAACGGATCGTGTCTGGGCAAAGCTGAATGAAAAACATAGCAATAATGCTGTAAATAACATTGCAATTTTTCTCATAAAAACAGTTTTTGTTTAAGTTTGACCGCCAAAGTTGTGGTTAATATTTTAAATAAAAAAAAATAACTTAACAAAAAATTACTAAAATCTGTATAAACCTGATAATGAGATTATAAAATTTCTTACATAGACACTGGCATTCTAATTTATCTGAATATAATGGGGCAGCAAACGAATCCCTCCCTCTGAAATAACGACTGCCAGATGATCTACGATAATTTTCGGAGATGAAAGGTAACAAAATCGGAGGTCGGTTTAAATTTTTTAAAGGGCAGATTTTTTTTCGCTAAATATAAGTTACTGTTTATGCAGCAATAGCCAAATCTGAAGCATGTTCAACATATTTTAATTGATGAATTTTACCAATTTTAAATCTGAAATAAAAATAATTACCATACATTAGCAAAACTTCAAAACTAACTGCAATGTTACAAACCCTTTTAAGAATCGGAGAATGGCAAAGCAAAGGAAAGGCTCAATGGGAAAGATTTTTTGACTACCCTAAAGTAGAATCCAAAGACAAAAAGGGAAATCCGATTATCAATTATACCCTGCCGATTATTTTAGATCTGGATAATCAGGAAGTAATTATTAGTAGTGAAAACCTATTAGAATACGATGAAACTAATATATCGAAAACATACCCAATGAAAATCAAGGGTGGAAATAATAAAGCCATTTATACTTCCGTCCCTGGCAATAAACTGATTCAATTATATAAAACGTTTTTTGGTAAAGAAAATGATGTAAATGCACAATCGGGTGAATTAACAGAAGCAATTAAAAAATTAAACAGTGCTTTATTAACTGAAGCTTTCGAACGGATCCTGAATCAAATCTTTTCTTTGAAAGAAAAATTTTTAACGCTCACTCAAATAACAAAGGATAATGGAGACAAAGAAATCAGCATTCAGAAAATAAATGAAAACTTAGTTCTAAATAAAAACGAACGTATTGTTTTTATTGTGGCTTATATAAAGGCAACCTCATTTGGATTTGAAAAAGTAAAACCATTTTCTGAGGTATCTGAATACAAGAATTTTTTGCAAAAATCCTATTTCGGTGATGTCAAAATCAAGGGTAAAGAGGAAACCAACTTTAAACTCTGTTATGCGAGTGGCAAGGATGAAGAAAGAGTGAGTGAGATGAGCCTGTCCAGCAGATACAGCCTTAATAAGATGTTCGTAACAGAGACAAAAAACTATGCCTCTGTCTTCGATAAGAACAATTTTAAAATAAATTACCAGATAAGTAAACAAAATCAAGAATACCTTGATTATGCTTCAGATTATTTATTAAACAATGGCTATCAGGTTAGAATTGCGAATGTCAATCATGTGATTATACCCCAATTTCAATCCACCAGCAGAATTGATTTAAGTTTAGCACTTGAGGGTATTCAAAAGAAATCTGATCTTTTATTTAATTTAAAAAGGTTAGGATTTTTTGCAGCAGATATTCAGGATTGGTTAACCAAGGAAAATGAAATTTACTGGATAAACTTTATCGCCTTCGAGTCTAATGGTAACTTCTTCAAATCTATTGAAACCATCAGAGATGTGAGTAAGTTTCACTTTAATAAGATTATAGAAACATTTTCCCTGGTAGACCGACAGTTTAGGGAAGCTGAATTTGTAAACTGGGATGCCGTAATGACCAGCTTTGACCGTGAATCGGAACAAAGAGAGCCACA
>JBIQMB010000419.1:0-3793 GCA_044463745.1 Chitinophagaceae bacterium
CTACTTTTATGCCCACCGTTTGCAAACTACAGACTACGGCCATTATCAGGCCTTCTGGGTTCAGTTGAATATTTTTAATGTGTTTGCAGGTTTGGGTATCGCGCTATTTACGTTGACCTATTCTCCGTCGAAGATTCGTTTTTTAATCACCCATATCCGTCGGAGGCATTTAGGGATATACGCTGCCGGACTTTTGGTTGTTGGCATTTTGTTCGGCTGGTTACAAGCCTCCAATAATCTGGCCTTTCCCTGGCCGGTGTTATTTCTTATCCTTTTCGTGTTATCCAATATCACTGATGCTCTATTAATAGCTTTTCGCCAATTCAAACAGCTCGTCATTATTAATTTTTTTTATGCGCTGTTCTTTTTTGGCATACACTATATTTTTCTCGTTCGCACTTTTGACTTTAACCTGTTGATTGCTTGTTTACTTCCTCTTCTGTTTTTCAAATTAAGCGTTAGCATCCTGCTCTTACAAAAACATGGCGGGCAGCGCAATGCGGGAATAGTTGGCGAGCATGATGCACCTAAAAAGATGATATCTCTTTGGCAGCATCTCTATTTTTATGATATTTTATTGGTAGCCTCGCTGTGGATCGACAAATTTTTCATCTCGCTTTTTATGGATCCGGCCGAAACTGCTGTTTATGTCAATGGAACCCTTAGTTTGCCTTTTTTGCCCATTCTTTTTTCGTCGCTAACTGGCGCGGCACTGATTCATTTATCAGATTCAACCAAAACAAAAAACAGATTATGGGTCGTAAATTATATCAGCAAGGTTTTGTCTTCTGTCGTGTTTCCGATTGTCATTTTTCTAATGCTTTTCAGGTCAGAGTTTGTCATATTTTTTTTCTCGGAGAAATATGTAGAAACGATTCCTATTTTTCTGGTTTACATGATGATTCTTCCATTTCGGGCTTACGGTCATACAGTTTTGTTGCAAAACATGGAGCAGGGGCGCATCATCAACCGGGGGGCGATACTTGATGTGGCCATAGCCATTGCACTAATGATTCCGCTTTATCGTCTGTTTGGTCTGCCGGGTGTAGCAATGGGGTTTGTGATCAGCACGTTCTTTCAGGCTCTATATTATGGTTTTCAAACGAGGCGGTTGCTTCAGACAACTTTCTCCATGATGTATCCTTTTAAAAACTGGCTGGCCAAGATTCTGATATTTTTGTGCATCGGTTTTATGTTGTATTATGGACTGCCAATGAGATGGAGCGAAGGCCTGAGATTACTGGTGGGTGGAGGCCTTATGGGTATTTGCTCTCTTCTCGTATTATTTCGCGAGTTAAAAAAATACAACCCCGATACAAAAGATGTTTTCGATTAATGACGCATAACTCCACCCATTTGATCATAATTTCTTCATCAGTTGTTTATTTTTAATTAATATAACGTTAGCAGGCAGTGAAAGTAAGGTTTAATGAGCTTAAAAAAATTACATTTGCATCTGATAGTAGTTAGATTTTATGAAGAATATCAGGAATTTTTGCATTATTGCCCATATCGACCATGGAAAAAGCACCCTTGCAGACCGATTGCTCGAACTCACCCATACGGTGACCGAAAGAGATATGCAGGCTCAGTTGCTGGATAATATGGATCTGGAAAGAGAAAAAGGGATCACCATTAAAAGCCATGCCGTACAGGTAAATTATCACTTGAATGGTGAAAATTACATACTCAACCTGATTGATACGCCCGGCCATGTGGATTTTAGCTACGAGGTCAGTCGCGCATTGGCTGCTTGTGAAGGCGCTTTGCTGCTTGTGGATGCTACACAGGGCATTCAGGCTCAAACGATCAGTAACTTATATCTGGCCATCGAAAATGATCTGGAGATTATCCCTGTGCTGAACAAAATAGATATGGACGGAGCCATGATTGCCGAGGTGGAAGACCAGATTATTGATCTAATCGGATGCAAAAAAGAGGAGATTCTTCATGCCAGCGCTAAAACCGGATTGGGCGTTGAGGCTATACTACAGGCCATCGTGGAGCGGATTCCGGCGCCTGAGGGCGATGTAAACAAGCCGCTGCAAGCTCTTATTTTTGACAGCGTTTTTAATTCGTACAGAGGGATCATCGTTTATTTCCGAATCTTCAACGGGTCTATCCGCAAAAATGATAAGATTAAATTTTTAAACACCGGTAAGGAATACCTCGCCGATGAGCTGGGTGTGCTTAAAATAGGAATGATGCCCAAGGATGTGCTGGAGGCTGGTGATGTGGGCTATGTCATTACCGGTATTAAGAATGCGAAGGAAGTTAAGGTGGGAGATACCATTACCACCGTGGTTGATCCATCTACCGAGTCGATTAAAGGATTTGAAGAGGTGAAACCGATGGTCTTTGCCGGCATATTTCCAGTGAATACAGACGAGTTCGAAGAGCTGCGCGAATGCATGGAGAAATTGCAACTCAATGATGCCTCCCTTACATTTGAACTGGAAACCAGCCAGGCACTGGGCTTTGGTTTTCGATGTGGTTTTCTGGGAATGCTTCACATGGAGATTATTCAGGAAAGGCTGGAAAGAGAATTTAACCAAACGGTTATTACCACGGTTCCAAACGTTAGTTTCTTTGCTTATACCACATCCGGAAAAAAAATCATTGTCAATAATCCTGCTCAGATGCCGGACCCCAGCAAGATAGACCGGATTGAAGAACCTTTTATCAAGGCACAGATTATCACCAAACCGGACTACATCGGAAACATTATGAACCTGTGCATTTCAAAGAGAGGAACGCTGGTACAACAGGGCTACCTGACCACTACGCGTGTAGAACTTACTTTTGAAATGCCTTTAACGGAGATCGTGTTTGATTTCTACGATCGGCTTAAGAGTCTTACCCGCGGCTATGCTTCCTTTGATTATGCCCCTATTGGCTACCGGGAGAGTGATATTGTGAAGATGGATATCCTGCTAAACGGTGACCGGGTGGATGCATTGAGCTCACTAATACATCGCAGCCGCTCGCAGGATTTTGGCCGGAAGCTGTGTGAAAAATTAAAAGACCTTGTGCCGCGCCAGCAATTCCAGATTGCCATCCAGGCTGCCATTGGTTCCAAAATTATTTCGAGAGAAAATATCAGTGCTATACGGAAGGATGTGACGGCCAAGTGTTATGGAGGTGATATCAGCAGAAAAAGAAAGCTTCTGGAAAAACAGAAAGAAGGTAAAAAACGGATGAAGCAAATCGGAAACGTAGAGGTGCCGCAGGAGGCGTTTCTGGCAGTATTGAAATTGGATTAATTTATCAATAATAAAAAATGAATATCTATGTCACTGAGTCTGAATAAAGAAATGAATATGGTAATCCAGATAAGGTTAATAGCCACAGGAAGTGATCAACCATTAAACGGCGAGGAATATAAGGTCAGGCTTTATGATAAGGATGTAGTGAATGATGACTTCCTGGGCGAATCGGGCGTAACCAACGGTTTGGCAACTTTTACCATCAGCAGAGAAATGTTTAGCGGATTTTTGCATCTGGAAGAAAAACCGGATATTTTCTTCGTGGTGTTTAAAAACGGGAATAAAATTTTTGAAAGTGAGGCCATGGCAGATATGGAGATTTCTGATTTGCAACAGTTTGTAATGAACGAAGGAGAAGTGATTGATCTGGGAACTTTTCTTGTTGACCCGAACCTGCACTGATTGACCAATAAGTAAATTTTAACGAAATGGGTAGGCGCAGCCGCCTAAATTTGTAGCGACTGGTTTCTGAACGAAATTATTTGGATCCGGCTTTTGACATATAATTATTTTTTAAACAAAAAAAT
>JBIQMB010000420.1:0-3787 GCA_044463745.1 Chitinophagaceae bacterium
CAAGTTACTTTGTTTCATTTATTAAATTTCCTAATAAAAGTTAATCGGATAGAAGCGCCAATATATTGACAACTAAAATCAGAGAAATGTTGCATAGGTTCCGTAATTATTTTCATTCATTTATCGGATCTTTTTAATGTCGGGTGCAATGTGAAACAAATCCGCAACATCCGTATTATGGTGCGGACATTGCTAAGAAATGAGCGCGCAACGTCCGTATGGTGAGACATTTTGGAAGGATAAGAACGCAACTTCCACTCTGCAAGAAATCGAAAAGAAAGGAAAAAGTACCTCTTTAATATCTAACCCAAATAGATTATATTTGTATAGTCATGCATTCCTTAGAATTAAATAAAATCTACACGGTCGCCGAATATTTTGCGATGGAAGAATCCGGTGAAATACGCCATGAATACGTTAATGGAAATTTAATAGAAATGTCAGGAGCATCCAGAGAACATCACAGAATTTGCAAAAAACTTCTTCGGTTATTTGAAGACTTATTAAATAATAAAGGGTTTGAAGTTTTCATGGAAAACATGAAGGTTAAAGTTACCGAGGAAAACCGTTACTATTATCCGGATATATTTGTCACTAAGGAGAGCCAAACAGAAGAAAACAAATATGTTCAATTTGAACCGGAACTCATCGCAGAGGTATTAAGTGAAGCTACGCGCGTAAAGGACATGACTGACAAATTCATTCAATATCGCAAAATTCCTTCTTTAAAATATTACTTATTGGTGGAACCGGAAAAAACACTTATACTCGTAAATTACAAAAATGATGCAGGCGATTGGGAAATGAACTCCTATACCCGAATGGAGGAAATTATCGATTTACCGGGATTGGGCATCACATTCGGCCTGGATAATATTTACCGGTAATCAGAATGCAATTTATCCGGACACCTTGTCTGGTGCCTTAGTGTCTTCAACTTAGCAAGCACGAGGTTCATTTTAAATTCTATATTTTATTATACAATCTTGTCAACCCCAAAGGAGATTTGGCGCGTACTACAGTAAGTACAAATAAACCTTATTCTTTATTTTAATAGTGGATCAAGCTTGTCAAGAAAATTAACCTGATGGGATTTGTAATGATAATAAATACCCAACGGATTGCCTCGCTAATGTACTTTATTCTTTATCTCCTGCAGTTTCAATAGTGCTTCTACTGGAGTGAGGCGGTTGATATCCACTTCATTCAGCATGGTTCTGATCTCCTCAAAAGCTTGTGAATGCACATCAAAAATGCTTAGTTGCATCTGAGGCTGTGAAATGTTTTTGACTCCATCGCGTAAGGTGCTATTTTTATTTTCTTCGCCCGATTGTTTTTCCTCCAACTGTTTTAATATCTCATTGGCGCGCGCAATCAACGAAGGAGGCATGCCCGCCATCTTGGCTACATGAATACCAAAACTATGCTGGCTGCCACCGGGTACCAATTTGCGCAGAAAAATAATCTGGTTGCCCACCTCTTTATTTGAAATATGATAATTCTTTACGCCATCCAAACGGTTCTCTAATTCGTTCAATTCGTGGTAATGCGTGGCAAACAATGTTTTGGGTTTGTGAGGGGACTTATGCAAAAACTCAACAATACTCCATGCAATGGAAATACCATCATAGGTAGATGTACCACGTCCGATTTCATCCAAAAGAATCAGGCTTCTGTCGGTAATGTTATTGATGATGCTGGCCGTTTCGTTCATCTCCACCATAAAAGTACTTTCTCCGCTGCTGAGGTTATCGCTCGCTCCCACCCTGGTAAACACTTTATCTGTAAGCGGTATAAATGCTTCTTCTGCCGAAACAAAACTGCCCATGTGCGCCATGATGGTTACGAGGGCTGTTTGCCTGAGCAGGGCACTTTTACCACTCATGTTGGGCCCTGTAAGAATAATGATTTGCTGTGCTGCAGGATCCAGGATGGTATCGTTAGCCACATATTTCTCCTCCGGTGGCAGATTTCTTTCTATCACCGGATGCCGACATTCCTTTAGTTTAATTTCATGGCCGTCATGCATGACCGGCTTTTTGTAATCAAATTGAAGAGCATTATTCGCAAAGCAGGCTATGCAGTCAATGATAGCCAGTACCTGCCCATTGACCTGCATCGGATTGATATAATCCTGTAATTCATTCACCAGCCCATCATAGATATCCTGCTCCAGGGCCAAAATCTTTTCCTCAGCCCCTGTAATCTTTTCTTCATACTCTTTTAATTCAGGTGTGATGTAGCGCTCGGCGCTGGTTAAGGTTTGTTTGCGGATCCAGTTTTCAGGCACTTTATCTTTATGTGTGTGCGTCACTTCCAGGTAATATCCGAACACATTATTAAACCCGATTTTCAAGGAAGAAATACCGGTAGCTTCGGCCTCTTTTTGTTGAAGCCTGGCCAGGTGCTCCTTACCATGCCGCGCAATGTAACGCAGCTCATCCAGTTGCTCATTTATTTTATCAGCAATCACATTTCCTTTGTTTACCGAAACGGGAGGATTGGCCACAATATCCTTGAATATTTTTTCAGAAATGTACTTACAGGGATTCAGGCTATCGCCCAATCTCTTCAGATAATCGCTGCCTGATTGATGACATATTTCTTTTACTTTCTCAACAAGCTGAAGCCCTTTGGCCACCTGCAAAACCTCCCGCGGGTTAATTTTCTTCATGGGTATTTTGCTTACCAACCGCTCGATATCTCCGGCCTGTTTAATGTATTGGGTCAGAGCATTTTTATCGTCAATGTGCAGGATCAGATATTCAACCAGATTGAGCCGCTCATTTATTTTCGATAATTCCGTCAAAGGCAGCAGCATCCAGCGTTTCATCAACCGGGCACCCATGGGCGATACGGTATTGTCCAGTACCTGCAACAGGGATTGTTGCCTTTCATTCGAGGGCAAAAGTTCCAGATTGCGGATAGTGAATCTGTCCATCCACAGGTAGTCGCCACGCTCCAGTCTCTGTAGTGAAGTGATATGCGCAAGGTCAGGATGCTGGGTATCCTTCAGGTAGTGAAGAACAGCTCCGGCAGCTACGATTCCCGACATCATATTTTCTACTCCAAACCCTTTGAGGTTGAGTGTACCAAAGTGTTTTAGCAGAGATTCTCTTCCATACTGATGGGTGAAAATCCATTCCTCCATCGCATAGGTATAAAATTGCGACCCGAATTTTGATTTAAAATTTTTTTGTTGATAGCGTTGAAAAATAACCTCCGCCGGCTGAAAGCTTTGCAACAATTTATCGGTATATTCATCATCTCCTTCAGCAATAAAAAACTCGCCGGTGGAAATATCCAAAAAAGCGAGGCCATTCTTTTTTTCATCCAGAAATATCCCGCAAAGAAAATTATTGCTGTTGTGTTCAAGAAGCTGATCGTTGATAGCCACTCCCGGGGTTACCATTTCAGTTACTCCTCGTTTTACAAGTCCCTTGGCCAGCTTAGGGTCTTCGAGCTGATCGCAGATGGCCACCCGGTGTCCCGCCTTAACCAGTTTGTGCAGATAAGTATCCAGTGCGTGATGCGGAAATCCCGCCAACTCAGTAGCGGTATCCGAATTATTATTTCGCTTGGTTAAAGTAATTCCCAGAATTTTAGAAGCTACAATCGCATCCTGGCCAAAGGTTTCATAGAAGTCGCCCACCCTGAATAACAAAATCGCATCAGGGTATTTAGCCTTGATGGCATTGTGCTGCTTCATTAAAGGGGTATCCGACTTAGCCATGAAAAATTACAGTTATCCGCTAATTATACAAGCATTGAAGTAATTTTGCAAATT
>JBIQMB010000421.1:0-3786 GCA_044463745.1 Chitinophagaceae bacterium
AGTTTTTCTTCCAATTCACGTTGATGCTTGAAGATTTCTATTGCACCGTAGTATTCCATAAATGAATCATGACTGAACTGCACATATTTATTATGCTTAAGAGTCAATATACCAGTATTGTTTATCAGATATTCGAGAGCTTCTTCTAGTGTTCCTATTTTGATTGGAATGGTTTTCGAACTAAAGTAATTTTTGAAAAAACCTATGAATTCCTCTTTAGTCATAGGATTGTGTTCCTTCCTGTTAAGCAATTCAAGAGCATAGATTGAAAGAATCCTCTCTTTAAACGATACATCAATGAACTGAACTCTTGAAGAAACAGTTGCCTTACCGATCAACAACGAATTGAAGTTGTCAAAAATGTCGGTAATTGTTGCCGGTATCTCAAGGTTGTTTTCCTCAAATAGTATACTTATTAAGGATAAGGTAAGTGGAGTGATGGGGATCTTTTCCAGCACTCTGTTATCTCTAAGCGCATCTAATAGTTGTTCAGCTTTAATGCCATGGTTAGGAAAAAATTTATATACGAATTGTTTTATTTGTTCAATATTGAACTTCTCAATATGAAATGAATCATACGCAATATTACGATTCAACGAAGAAATTTTCTCAGAATTCCGAGTGCCAATCAAATAATGAACTGCACGTTCTTTGTGAAGTTTATCCAACTGATAAATTATTTTCTTTTGGTTTTCTTCTTCTAATTCATCAATTGTATCAATTAATACGGAAACTTTATACGTGTCGAAAATAACGTTTACTCTTTCCCGAAAGTGGCTTGACAGTTTCTCCGAGATAAGCTTGGTAATTTCATATTTACTTTCGAATATATCAACGGCTGTTAAGAAGATGGGAATGTATTTAAAATTTTTTACTTTATTCAGATTGATCTGCAGCTCACCAAGTTTCTTCAAGGTGGTTGATTTTCCTGTCCCGGCATCTCCTGAAATAAGCATTGGCTTATCAAGCACGGCTAATTGGTCTAAATTTGCTTTCTTCCTAACTGGTGTCTTTGTTCCCTCATTTTCATATAACTGGTAAATTCTTGGCTCAACAAACAAGTCAAGTAATTTACTATAATTGTCATTGAATATGTTTAATTTTTTCAGTTCAGTATCACGTACAATCCGTTCGCAATATTCTTTTTCGTATTCAAGTAGTTGCAAATCATCATGCCTCCAATAATCTTCCTGGTGTTCATCGATCAAGGCTATTATTTGATCTCTGTCGAGAAACTGAAATGCAATATTGGATACTTTACTCTTGATACTAGCCTTGAAGCCTTCAGAAATATAATCGCGGCTCACTAAAAAGAATGTTTGAGAAGTTGTAGCAGTCTTCAACTCTCTCAGATGCTCAGCAACTCTCTCGATATTAATATTGGCTCCTCCCAACTTTTCCTCTAATAACAAAAATTTGTGTTCTTCTCTGTGCAAAGGATTGTTGACTTTGGCATTCAATATTTCAGTATCACCGTTGATATCAACGTAGCCAATCTTTGAAATAAGAGACTGTATTAAGATCTGAAAACTTTCCGGATCAAGTGCTTGTAACTTTTCTATTTTCGAACTTTGATTCATAAACAGCATTTTTTTTTAGATTGTTTGTTTAACTACTCGTGTTTCACCTGTTAACAGCTTTTGCATCAAGCCTTTTTTCTGTTGGAGAATAGCTGCAAGCTTTTGTTCTTGAAGCGTTACTTCATATGAAGCTTTTTGGATAACTTTTGCAATTGCAATTTGCTCCTTATATTCGGGCACTTCAACCTTTACAATTGCTAAATCCTTAAACTTACAGTTCAACGTGTCGTCAACTAAGCCTTGAGAATTCTGAAAAAACATGTTTACAACTGATGGCAGTTTAAACAGGTAAGCATAAAATTCAGAATGCTGGTGCTTTTTTGGAGTAACGACAGTATAAGCGGGGCTAACAATGCCTTCCATACTCGACAATGCACTTCTACCCTGCCACATCCTCATTGTATTGTATCCAATATCACCCGGACAAATCCTTTTGTACTTTGACTTATTCGTGTTAGAAATATCCTTTTTCTCTGATTGTGATTGCGGATACACACCCATAGAACCAATTGAAAATAATTCTAAGTTTATGTAACCTGTCTCATTTCTCTCACTGAACACGTCACCTAAGCGCACTTCCTTCCATTCTCCTTCAAACCCTTTTAACCTCTTCTTGCCCGTAAGTAACTGCTGCATTAATCCTTTGCAGCGTTGTTGCAGTTGAGCAATGAGTTGTTGGGTTTTGGTAATGGCTTCATCCCAGGTAGAAAGGATGACGGCGATGCGGTGTTGTTCGGGAAGTGTAGGAAATATAATTTTTAGATTTCTAACATCTGAAGAATTGATCGCAGGATAGTTTGAGCCAACTAATAATTCATAAAATTGTTTAGAAATTGAGCTGCCAAATAAATATTGATAAATAAACCCCCCATTATTGAATTTTGGTGTTATAACAGCAAACCCTGTGGAAGCAATTAAATCTTTAACATCATTCTTAATGTATGTAAAACCTTGTAGATTAGGTCTTACAGTTGACATTAGTATATCTCCTTTCCTAACTATCCGTCGTGCCCTTGATGGTGCGGATCTATAGATTTGCTCCGTTGTATTTATTTCAGATATATCACTGTTAACGTCAGAAAGCGATATATAATTGAAGCGATAATCCTCTGGAATATTAGCATTTAAACTTCTCTTATCAATTTCTCCAACTTCCTCAAAAGTCTTTATTTCCCACTCCTCTGGAATCCATCCCAATGAAGTGTGTTTGTAACCGGGTTTATTTTTATTTATCATCTTGCAATGCTTTTTCAATCTCTACATAAAGTTCATTGGCCATTACTGAAATAATCATTGCTATTTCAGAAAGTGTTAACCTTTCATTGTACCTTTTATGAATAGGATTTTTTGCTGTTGAATAATTCACTTCATAGGCGTTATTAAAGAAGTGATAGCCCAGGTTTCCTGCCTCAAAAATGTGAGCTTGTTTTTCCTTCAATAATTTATTAAAGGACACATTCATAATTATCCAATGGTAGTGGGTACCTATTGGTTCTGTCTTGAATAAATCATTTGATGTCGGACTATTGATTTGACTCTGAAGCAATTCATAAATATCAGAACCTTTCAATTCATGGCCGCCGAAATTGATATGAGCCGCCTTGGAAACAAAAAAAGATTCAAATTTCGCAAGGGACTTTTCCCATTCCTGCGCCAATTCTTTGACATCTTCTTCAATGATATTTTTTATTATTTCAAGGCTATATTTTATTTCTAGAACTTCGTCGCCTTTTTGCTTCAATTTTCTTTTTAATAAATTTAATTTTTTATCGAGGTCTTCGGGTTCATCCAGACTTTTCCCTTCTGCTGCCTTAATACTCAACTCTAAGCTCCATTCCAATTGGGCCGATATATAACCCACAAACGCATTTAAATTACCTGTATCGGCCTGGTTTAACGCAAAGAGGTAATTTTTTTTATCTGCCGATTTTATTATTACAGGTGGTAAATTATTTTTGAATAAAATATAATTCATTAGCAATCGGGATAGCCTTCCATTCCCATCATCAAAAGGATGGATTCTCACAAAATCGTAATGAAATAACGCAGCTAATTCAATAGGATGTAATTCCCTTTTTTCTTCTTCATTTCTATACCATTCTATGAGTTCCCTCATTTTCATCGGCGTTTCTTCCGGCGATGTATAGGTAAATATTTCTCCATTTTGCAAAAGAACAGAATTAGGGTGTTTTTTATAATCACCCAC
>JBIQMB010000422.1:0-3785 GCA_044463745.1 Chitinophagaceae bacterium
TACCATTATCATCCATAATGGGTGCAAGATGGCATTTGATATATCTTCTTTTTGCTTTTCCTTCGCCAAGGATGTATTTGAAAATGGGCGTAGTCAATTCTTTTCCGGTAGCACGTACCCGATTGAGGCCGGAGATATAAAAATTTTCGGTGGAACTGCCTAAATCGGTTTGTGACGAAAAGGCTTCTGTAAGACTCTTGCCTATTACTTCTTCTCTGGCTTTTTTATTTATCCGGCAAAAGACATCGCTGGCTTCTGTAATTGTATAATCATTATTATCAATTTTTAAGATAATAATCGGATTGGGGCTAAACCGAAAAACCGATTTAAAAAGATTTTCAGGGTTCATAGGGAGGTGGATGTTTTATCAGTTACCCGGGTGTTTCATCACTAATTAAATACGTATCCGGATAACAGTTTATTATAGATAGCATCTCAAAAAAACGTATTTTATTTGATTTTTGTCAATATAAATGGATAAGCGGTGGATGCGAAATAAAAATTTTGAATATGATAGCAGCCAGTTGGTTAGAATTTATTTAAATTAAAAATGCACAAAAAAGCCCCTGATTTTTTAGATCAGAGGCATGATTTTTTTTTATTTTTTACTGATAAAAATGTCCGTATTAACCGTCATCAGGGTTTTTGTAAATGAAATGACTCCATAAACTTCGTAGTAAAGTTTCCTTTCCTGAAGTTTTCATCCTGCATCAGTTGTAAGTGAAACGGTATGGTAGTCTGGATACCTTCGATAACATATTCGCTCAGTGCCCGGCTCATGGTATCGATGGCTTCTTCGCGTGTTTGCGCAATGGCTATCAATTTACCGATCATGCTATCATAATACGGCGGTATGACGTATCCGGCATAGGCATGGCTATCTACCCGTACGCCGTGCCCTCCGGGCGTGTGCAGGGTAGTGATTTTTCCGGGCGATGGCCTGAAGTCGTTAAACGGATCTTCGGCATTTATCCTGCATTCGATAGCGTGCATGGTAGGATAATAGTTCTTTCCCGAAATTTTGTCGCCGGCAGCGATTTTGATTTGTTCTTTTATCAGGTCGTAAGAGATAACCTCCTCCGTAACACAATGCTCCACCTGAATACGGGTATTCATTTCCATAAAATAGAAATTGCGGTGCTTGTCGACCAGAAACTCTATCGTACCCACACTTTCATAATTGATGGCCTGGGCCGCTTTGATGGCAGCTTCTCCCATGCGGTCTCTCAGCTCCTTTGTCATGAAGGGGGAAGGAGATTCTTCTACCAGCTTTTGGTGCCGCCTTTGTATAGAGCAATCACGCTCGCTCAAGTGGCATACACCGCCGTATTGATCTCCGGCAATCTGTATCTCGATATGGCGTGGCTCCTCCACATATTTTTCCATATAGATGCCATCATTCTTAAACGCGGCGCCGGCTTCCATTTTTGCGTTTTCAAATGCCTTTTCTATTTCCTTTTCATTCCATACTATCCTCATTCCCTTGCCACCGCCACCGGCTGTTGCTTTTAACATCACCGGATATCCGATTTCGGCAGCAGCGCGCTTGGCGTGCGTACTGTCTTCAAGCAAACCATCCACTCCCGGCACTACCGGAACACCGGCTTTGATCATGGTTTCTTTGGCCGTCATTTTATCGCCCATTGCCTGAATCATAGGAGCTGTGGGTCCGATAAACTTTATTTTATGATCGGCACATATTTGCGAAAAACGTGCGTTCTCAGCCAGAAAGCCATAACCCGGATGAATGGCATCAGCGTTGGTAATTTCCACGGCAGCCATCAGGTTCGGAATATTCAGATAACTATCGGCGCTGCGCGGAGGGCCAATACAAACGGCTTCATCGGCAAAGCGCACATGAAGACTATCCTTGTCGGCCGTAGAATAAACTGCTACGGTTTTAATGCCCATTTCCTTACAGGTTCTGATAATTCTGAGCGCAATTTCGCCACGATTGGCTATGAGTATTTTATTAAACATCAATTTAATTTAAAATCATTCAGAAAAATAACTATGAATAGATAAGTGAATTCGTTTATGGTTCTACCAGAAATAATGGTTGGTCAAATTCTACCGGTGAAGAATCTTCTACCAGTACTTTTACAATTTTTCCACTCACCTCACTTTCAATTTCATTAAATAGCTTCATCGCTTCGATGATGCATACCACCTGGCCTTTTTCGATGGTGTCGCCAACGCTTACAAAGGGTGGTTTGTCAGGTCCGCCCTGACGATAAAAGGTTCCGATCATTGGGCTCTTAATAGTAATGGTATTGTCGGTTGCTTTTTCCTTAGCAGGAGCGGCTGCCGGTGTAGGAGCCGGGGCTTGAGCAGCAGCCTGCGGTAAGACCGGTATAGGTGTGGTAGCTATAATTTGTCCGGCCGGAGCACCCGCAATAACCGGTTGGGCATCTTCCTTCTGCTTGATGACAATCTTAAAATCTTTTTGTTCAATACTCAATTCGCCAATATTGCTTTTATTGACCAATTTAATTAACTCCTGAATTTGTTTAATTTCCATTTCTGAATGATTGTTATTTAATAATATTTTTTAATAGCTAAGGTAATCAGATTAGAACGATTGTAGAAAAAATAAAACCCTGCCGGTATTATTCGCAGGGAGTTGTTTTTATTCTTCTTTTGCTCTTTCAATATAATCGCCGGTTTTGGTGTTGATGCGGATCAATTCGCCTTCATTAACAAATAAAGGTACGTTTACCGTTGCACCCGTTTCTACAGTGGCGGGTTTAAGAGTGCGCGTAGCTGTATCGCCTTTCAATCCCGGTTCGCTGTACGTTACTTTCAGTACAATTTTATCCGGAAGTTCTACCCCCATCGGCTGCTCTGTTTCTGTGTTGATTAATACAGAAACTTCCTGGCCGTCTTTAAGAAACTGAGGTGCATTGACCGATTCCTCAGCAACGGTAATTTGTTCATAATTTTCTGTGTTCATGAAGGTGTAACCGGTGTCATCTTTATACAGAAACTGAAAGTTCCTTCTTTCAACCCTAACCGGGTATATGGTTTCTCCGCTGTTCCAGGTGTGCTCCATGGTGCGGTTGTTGTCAACTCCTTTTAGTTTTGCCCAAACTTTTGCAGCTGCACGTGCCGTTTTGTTTTGCCCGAATTCTACTACGGAATATAAATTTCCGTCAATCTTAATAATAAGTCCTGTACGGATGTCTGCTGTATTCGCCATTCTTTAAAAATTTTTGCGGGTAAAGGTAAAAAAATAATGTTTTTAAAATAGAAAATTGCATTGAGTGCTGTCGGAAGCCCTTCACCGGCATTCCGGATCAGCATCGGCCGGCTGCAAAATTACGATTTTATTAAGAGTGTTGGACGGGGGGGGGGCTGTTACAAGGGTTGCGAAAACCTCGGCGACCTTCTTTCTCTGCGTTTTGGCTTTATGGATGTTTTTTTGCCACGAAGGCCCGAAGACACCAAGTTTCACGAAGAGTTTTTCTTCCCTCTGCGAAAACCTTGCGCTCTTTCTTCTCTGCGTTGGTTTTATGGATGTTTTTTTGCCACGAAGACCCGAAGGCACCAAGGTTCACAAAGATTTTTTATTCGCCCTACGGGAAGCTCTGCGATCTTCTTTCCCTGCGTTTTGGTCTTATTAATGTTTTTCTGCCACGAAGTCTCGAAGACACCAAGTTTCACGAAGAGTTTTTCTTCCCTCTGCGAAAACCCCGCGTTCTTCTTTCTCTGCGTTTTGGCTTTATGGATGTTTTTTGCCACGAAGGCCCGAAGACACCAAGTTTCACGAAGAGTTTTTCTTCCCT
>JBIQMB010000423.1:0-3771 GCA_044463745.1 Chitinophagaceae bacterium
ACTATATCAGTTGCGCTGCCGACTCCATCTTTGCCGAGCCGGGTACCCTGACAGGTTCTATCGGTGTATTCGGAATCGTGGCCAATATACAGAAATTGTTTAACCAAAAACTGGGAATCACTTTTGATGGCGTGAAGACGGCTCCTTATGCTGATATGGGCAACATCAGTCGTCCGCTTACGGCTCCCGAACAACGAATGATTCAGGCTTCTATCGATACCATTTATCATGTGTTTAAGAGCCGGGTTGCCGAAGGGCGGAAGCTTAATATGGATTATGTGGACAGCATTGCCCAGGGCCATGTTTATACCGGGCAACGCGCCATTGATATCAAGCTCGTTGACCGGATCGGATATCTTCAGGATGCGGTGGAAACGGCTGCGAAAATGGCTGATTTGAAAACCTATTGGGTAAAGGAGTATCCCGAGAAAAAAACGTTTTTTCAGCAGTTGATGAGCAGCGCTTCCGGAACCTCAGTCAGCAAGAATGCATTAAAGGAAACGATGGGTGAGAAAGAATATAAATACTTTGAGCAGATAAAAGAATTAAAGCAAATGACTAATGGAACGCAGGCCAGGCTAATAGCGGTTCCGGAAATTTATTGATGAGGCAAAAAGTTATTGCAAAATTTTATTCGATATAAAGATTTATTCCGGTTAAAGGGCCGCACTTTGGAAAAGTTATATATATAACACCTGCTATTCTTTACCTTTGCACAAACATTTATTTTTTAAACAAAATTTTTTTATATGAAAATAACAGTTGTAGGTGCGGGCGCTGTGGGTGCTACCTGTGCAGATAATATTGCACGCAAAGAATTGTGTGATGAGTTGGTATTGGTTGATATCAAAGAGGGAATGACAGATGGTAAAGCGATGGATATGATGCAGAGTGCTGTGTGGCTTGGGAGCGATACAAGGATCATCGGCAGTACAGGAGATTATTCTAAAACCGCCGGCAGCCATGTAGTCATTGTTACATCGGGGATACCGCGTAAGCCGGGTATGTCGCGCGAAGAATTGGTAGATATCAATGCCAAGATTGTAAAAGAAGTTACGGGTAAAATTCTGGAAGCCTCTCCGGAAGCGATCTTTGTGATCATCAGCAATCCGATGGACTCTATGACTTATCTTACATATAAAACACTGGGAATAGACAAACACAGGGTGATAGGAATGGGTGGTGCGCTTGACAGCAGCCGCTTCAGGTATTATCTTTCGCAGGCCATCGGATGTTCGGCTCACGATTTGAATGCGGATGTTATTGGCGGACACGGAGATAAAACCATGATACCCCTGACAAGATTGGCTACCTGGAACAGTATTCCTGTTAGCGAGGTGCTCGATAAAGCTACACTTGATAAGGTGGCAGCTGATACTATGGTTGGCGGAGCTACCCTTACCGGACTTATCGGTACCAGCGCATGGTATGCACCCGGTGCCGCCGGAGCCATGGTTGCAGAAGCGATTGTACGTGATGAGAAAAAAATGATACCATGCTGTGTTTACCTTGAAGGTGAATACGGCCAAAAAGATATTTGTATGGGCGTACCTGTAGTACTTGGCAAGAATGGATGGGAAAAGATTCATATTCTGAATCTGAATGAAGAGGAGAAAGCAGCTTTTGCAAAAAGTGCAGATGCAGTAAGACAGGTTAATGATGGATTGAATTTGTAATCGATCTCAACCGGAAAACGCTAAAATGACGATTGTCCCCGATCGTCATTTTTTTTTGTCTGAATCAGCAAAAATCGCCACCGAGCCAGGAGGACCCTAAGGATCACAAAGGAGAAATATTCAGCTCCGCGGTTGATCCCTAACTCCGCTATTTTAGGTAGTCTATATTGATTTTGTTAAATAGGTCAGCATTTTTCTTCGTGATTTCTGAGATTTGCCAATCGTTATTCATGTTGATTTTGTAGATGGATTTGCTGAGTTCAATTATATCTTTAGGGGAATGCTTACTGAGCTTTTTCGCATCCTTGAGTCTGATATACAGTTTATGGTAAGCTATCATAGCTATGAAATTAGCTGCCAGCCATCCTTCAAGCACGTACCGGTCTTGCATATACATGACATCCGCTTTCAGGAAGTTTTTGTATGCATCAAATATGATTTCTATTTCGTTCCGCTGCTTATATGCCTCATAGACTTCTTGCGGTGTTTTTACCGATTGGATATCATAAGTAAAAGTTAGCGTTCCAAATCCGTTGAGCTTTTGAACAAATTTTTCTTCACTATGTGTTTCAGGCATGGAGCCGATGCGTGCTACATAATCAGCTTCTTCCTTAGCTCGTAAACTCTCGTCCAGGAAAGTTATGAAATTTTCTCCTTCACTTTTGTAGTCGTAATGCCAGATGATACGTTTCTGATAAATAAAGTATGCCAACTTGTGCTTGAAATTGGTTTTCTGTAAAGGCTTGTAGTTTATTAGCTTATTGTTCCTATGCAGGGGAATAATGTATTGCAGTTTTTGGGTCTTCATCATGGCAACATTGTCCTTGCTGTAAAAACCTTTATCTGCAATGTAAATGACGTCTTGTATATTCATCTCTTCTACACACAATGTCATAGATTTGATGTCTGTAATATTGCCGTTGATCAGTCGGTAATACACCGGTTGTTGTGTTCCGGTAGCAAACAAATACATCAGCCTTACCTGTTTGTCAAAATCAAAATCGGGATTATATCCTTTGGCATTCACAGTCAACAATTCTGACTTACTGGCGACGTGCGTAGAATCCATCATTACAAACTGCCCGATAGCTTCACTGTCGGCTGTATTGAGCAACGACTTCATCCAGGCTACCACGGCTGTTCTATGTTCGCCTACCGATTTGAGTGTATCAGAGACCGTTTTCTCATTTACCGACATTCTATTGAATACCTGCGAACAAAAATCATGATTGTAATAATAAGGGACTCTTTTAATGGGTGAATTGTATGCCCAGCGAAACATAGCGAAGGCAAACAGTATTTCACAGATTTCCTGATGGAAATACTTTTGAAAAGAAAGCATCTCATCTTTCATCAAGGTTGAAAACAGATGATATAACCCAAAGTTTTTGATGTCTATATGGTTATTCTTTAGCTGTGTTCTCAACTTGTTTTTGTCGGAAGGAATAAATCCCTCTTCCTCGGTGATTTTGCCCAGAAGGGGGCCCGTTATTTTATCCGTACGCTTTTTCTGGGCATTGTACCTGTACTCAATAGCGTACTTGTAGTATCCGCCTTTAATTTGTTTAATTTCTGTCTTCGGTTCTTTGAATTTTAGTATCCAATTTGGTAGTGGCATAAGCGTATTAATTAGGTAGTCCAAAAGTAAACTAAAAATTATTCTAAACAACACATTTTCAAGAATTTATTTTTAAGCTGAACTAAAAAAGGGGTAAATCGGCGGAGTTAGGGGTTGATTTTTTTTTCCTTGCAATGTCGCTATTAAGGATGCTACGAATCCCCGGAGCCAGTGCTTCGTTTTTTTACCTCCATGTAATTCGGGCTTGCTTGTGGATCACCTGATTTATTCGATAATCAGCCATGCATTCACTATATTTTGCGCGGTCTCGATCATGATTTTATAAAATCCGGAAGGATAATTTTTTAAGTCTATTGTGGCATTTCGTTTAAAAACCGGTACGGTCATCATTAGTTTATATTGGTCTTCACCGCCTTCTTTGAATTGATTGGTTGTACTCATCCATATTTTTGCATTTCCACTGTGCCACCAGGCCTTCCAGGTGATATACAATTTGTCGTCTTTTTTCTGAAGCAC
>JBIQMB010000424.1:0-3769 GCA_044463745.1 Chitinophagaceae bacterium
AGCTCCCGGTAATGTCCTTTCCGGCCGCGGATCAGCGGTGCCAAAATTGACATTTTCCTTCCTTCAAAACGCTCAAAAATGTTTTGTACAATCTCATCTTCCGACCATTTTACCATCCTTTTTCCGGTATTGTAACTATAAGCTTCACCTGCGCGGGCATAAAGCAAACGCATAAAATCGTACACTTCTGTGATGGTACCTACCGTGCTTCGCGGATTTTTATTGGTCGTTTTTTGTTCAATTGAAATAACCGGGCTCAAGCCGCTTATTTTATCTACATCCGGACGCTCCATATCACCCATAAACTGGCGCGCGTAGGCCGAAAAGCTTTCCATATACCGGCGCTGCCCTTCGGCAAAAATAGTATCGAAAGCCAGAGAAGATTTTCCACTGCCGCTGATACCGGTTATGACCACAAATTTGTTCTTAGGAATGGTGACGTCGATGTTTTTCAAATTGTGCTCCCGGGCACCCCAAACTTCGATATACTCATTGCTATCTGTAATAAAATCTGTATTTTTTGTTTCCATTGCTTGTATATGCAAATTTACGACAGTAGAACTTAGGGAAGATTTAAAATTAAAGCCTTTACAATTTCCTTTGGCAGCCAGGAATGAGACTCCTACACACACCTGGGGTTAAGCAAACACCTCTCATAAACTTAGAGGCACTTCCCTTTATCAATCTGAACCGATTTGGAAACAGGATTTGGTAAACTCCACAGAACCATGATAAAAATTTTCTTAAAAGACATTAATTTAGCCACCGCATTAAGGAATGTTATTACATTTGTGGTTCAAAATGCCCCTATTCAGAAGACAGATGCAGCACGGATTACGAGCATGATTTTGAAAATATCGGGAGTTTTGTATTTTTTTTTGATAAAATATATTTTCTAAGTTGTATTTTCATAGCTTTATCGCCCAATTATCTTTATAAAACGGAATAGTTCAATACATTAACAGTACATTTATTTGATACTTTTTTACAATAATTATATTTTTTACTCGTTTTAATTCTTGGTATGGACAGCAAAACTGTTTCATATTAATCAAATACTATTTTGAATGAAAAAGTTGTCTTCAATCTTAAAGCCGAAACCTATGAAAAATGGTCTATTAGCGACGCTGGGATGCGTAGCTATAATTTTATCCGGCTGCGGCAAATTTGGCAAGTCCAAATCTAAAGGATTACCTAATGACGGTATGGTGCACGGAGTAGCGCCTGCAGGAAAATACACCCTGCCAAAGCCTCCGGGAATGGTTTACATTCCACCGGGAACGTTCCATATGGGTCCGAGCGATGAGGATATCAATTATGCCTTCACCGCCAGAAACCGCCAGATCTCCATTAATGGATTCTGGATGGACGCCACCGAAATCACCAACAACGAATATCGTCAGTTTACCAACTGGGTGAGAGACTCCATCGCAGCCAAACTAATGAATCTGGTAAAACAAAATGCAGATGGAACCGAATCCATCGATTGGGATCAGGCCAAAAAAATAAACCTGAGCGATCCCACCACGCTTGAAAAAATCGATGCCATGATCCTGACTCCTGACAACAGGATATTCGGGAAAAAAGAAGTCGATGCTTCCAAGATCATCTACCACTCAGAAGTATATGATTTTAAAGAAGCAGCCAAAAGAGAAAATGCAAATGTGGCCAGAGGTAATTTTATTGTAAAGTATGATCTGCCAATCTATCCGGACACACTGGTATGGGTTCGCGATTTCTCATACTCTTACAATGAGCCGATGGCAAAACAATACTATAGCCATCCGGCATTTGGAAACTATCCGGTAGTAGGTGTTACCTGGAAACAGGCTACAGCCTTCACTGAATGGAGGACCAAATACCTGAACAGCTATCTTGAATCTAAAAACCGTTCGTCCGAATCTCCATTCCGTCTTCCAACAGAATCTGAGTGGGAATATGCGGCTCGCGGCGGACGTTCGCAAGTTCCTTATCCATGGGGAGGCCCTTATCTGCGAAACAGAAAAGGGTGCCTGATGGCCAACTTTAAACCCGGACGTGGTAACTATCCTGAAGATGGCGGATTCTACACCGTGCGTGCTGATGCTTACTGGCCTAATGATTTCGGGCTGTACAATATGGCCGGAAACGTAGCAGAATGGACCAATTCTTTATATTATGAAGGGGCTTATAACTTCCAGCACGATATGAACCCCGACATCAGGTGGAACGCCAAGGATCAGGATCCTCCAAGGATGAAGCGTAAAGTTATCAGAGGAGGTAGCTGGAAGGATGTAGGGTACTTCCTACAGGTGAGCACCCGTACTTACGAATATCAGGATACAGCCAAATCTTACATCGGATTTCGTTGTGTAGTGGATCTTCCACCGGCAACAGGTAAAAGAAAATAATCAAGAGAAGAAGCTTATTTAAAAAAACAATTTCAACGCAAACAACTTTTTATAGAAACAATTTTAGTTCCTCAAATTTTAAAGCCTGTATTAATTAATTTATTTAATGGATTAATATAGGCTTTTATTTGTCCGGGACTGAGTACTAACCAATCCAAGAAAACAATAAAATTTAACTATTATGTCTCAGCAAAAACCCAAAAGAAATTTCCTTACGCTCGTTGACGTGTTTGTCAGCGCCGGTGCCGGTGTTGTAATCTTTGCAGCATGGGCCAAATTAACTCACCAGCCTTTTGCAGATACCATGCTTACATTAGGTATGTGGACAGAAACCATTATCTTTTTAATATATGCAGTAATTGAGTGGGTAAAACCAAGTCGCAAGGAAGAAGCTGCCGTATCTATCGTTTCGTCCGGTAAACCCGAAGCCTCTCCGCTCAAAGCTATTGACGAAATGCTGAAAGATGCAGAGATTACTCCTCTTAATATGAAAAAATTAGGCGAAAGCTTCCAGAAACTCGATACGACCGTATCTCAGCTGGGTGATGTGGGCGATGTGGTAAAAAGCACCGGAGACTTCTCCGCCAAGACCAAGGAAGCCAACAATGCACTGGGCATGATGAAAGAAGCATTTATGAACTCAGCCAATACCATGAGCCACTTTAACAGCGCTGCCGATAGTGCCGTTGGATTTAAAGATCAGGTTCAGGTACTCACCAAAAATCTGGGATCGCTGAATACAATTTATGAGCTCGAACTCAACGAAAGCAACAACCACCTGAAAGCCCTGAATTCATTCTACGGAAGAATGGCTAAGGCAAGTGAAGTAATGGTATCGACCGTTGAAGACGCACAGAAAACAAAAGAGCAAATCAATGTATTAGCCAACAACCTTGGCAAGTTGAATCAGGTATATGGTAATATGCTGAGTGCTATGCAGGCGAAATAATCTCTCCTGTTTTTGTAATCTAATATTTCTAACTCATAAAGAAACTACAATATTATGGCACTACCTAAAGAACCGCGGCAAAAGATGATCAACGTGATGTACCTGGTACTCACGGCGATCCTTGCGCTGAATGTTTCGAATGAGGTGATCACCGCTTTTAAGGTGGTGGATCAGAGCCTTAGAACTTCCAATGAAATCATTGAGGAAGGAAACGAAACAATATATAAATCACTTGAAGCCAAACTCAACGATCCTCAATCTGCCGAGAAAGCAAAGATCTGGGAACCTAAAGCCAACCAGGCTAAAAAACTTTCAGCGGAGATATACGATTATATCGAAGGACTGAAACTGGAACTGAAAAAGGGAGCCGATCTGAGAATTAATGAGGATGGCAGCGAAGACTTCCGTGAAGACTATCTGGATGCAGCTA
>JBIQMB010000425.1:0-3766 GCA_044463745.1 Chitinophagaceae bacterium
TATTAAAAAAATATTGCTTCACGAAGCAGGGCTTGTTCCTGATGTGGTTTTTTATCGTCAAACTTATGACTCCACAACAAAAATGCCTTCCTCCGAATTTTTTCGTAGTGATTCCTCTACGCAGTTTGGGGTAAGGGTAGCTCGCAATCTTTATTTGCGGAGCGACTATTGGAAAACCATGAATCAAAGCATTGTTGAAAGCAAACTCATCACGCCGGCAAAGTATTTGTATAGCGATAATGATTTCATTTTCATGGGCGATATTGTAGAAGCACTGTCGGGTATGCACATCGACGAATATGTTGACCAAACCTTCTACAAACCCATGGGATTACATTCCATCGGCTTTAATCCGCGGAACCGGTTTGATACAAGCCTGATAGCGCCTACTGAGTTAGATACCTATTTCCGCTATCAGCACCTGCGTGGTGATGTGCATGACGAAGGAGCAGCGATGTATGGCGGGGTGGCGGGTCATGCCGGATTGTTTAGCAATGCCGAAGATATCGCCGCAGTGTTTCAAATGTTTCTGGATGGAGGAATGTTCAAGGGTAAGGAGTACATCAGGCCTGAAACCATTAAACTTTTTACGGCTTACAATAGTTCCATTAGCCGCCGTGGTATCGGATTTGATAAGCCACAGAAAGATAACTATACAACCAAAGACGGAAACCCCTACCCTTCACGGTTCGCCTCTCCACTTACTTTTGGCCATACCGGTTATACCGGCCCGGCAGTTTGGGCCGACCCCAAATATGACCTTGTTTATGTATTTCTGAGCAATCGTGTAAATCCCGTTCGGAGCACTGAACTTTTTAATTACAACATAAGGGGAGCGATAGAAGATGCGGTTTACAAAGCGATGATTCCTGCCATACCGGAGGTAACCCGGTTTTCAAAATGATATTTGCTCCACTATTTCGAGCTTGATCAGGCTTTCATTTAGATCCTGCGGACTTGCTTTTTTAACCCGCCAGGAAAATATCGCCCGCAGATATCGTCGATTGCCGCAGAGGTTGCTTTTGCTTCGCAAAACCAACGGAAAAAAGGAAGGGCCAGGAGGCGCATCAAGTGTCCGCTCATCATCGGCGATATCAAACTGCATATTTTTACTTATATGTATGCTCTTCGCGCAACGCCCACGCCTCACATCACAGATTAGCCATTCACCTCGATCAGATTATCCCCAAATCCATAGCCAGCTTAATCATTGTAACAGAATTATTCACTTCAAATTTTTGCATCAGGTTCCGACGGTGAGTTTCCACAGTAAGGGGGCTAATAAATAATCTTTCAGCAATCTCGGCGGTTGTCATTCCATCCGCTACCATTTTTAAGACTTCTCTTTCTCTTTTAGTAACTCTTGGCTGAATGGCGCCCTTCGTGCTGCCCTGGTCCAAAATCTTTTTAACTTCAGGGGTTATAATCAGGCTTCCTTCAATGGCATCCCGGATAGACTTCAGTAGTTCATCTGAGGTCGAATTCTTTAGCAAATATCCTGATGCGCCATTCTGAATCATTTGCATTATCAAACTTCGTTCGTTATGATTGCTGATGACAAGTACATGCGTTTTAGTATATTTTTTCTTGATGGTTAAGCATAAATCTACTCCACTTATATCCGGCAACGAAATGTCTAACAAAACAATATCTACGGATTGAAGATTCAGAAAATGGAGCAGATCCGTACCGTTGGTAAAACAAGCCAATACTTTTAGCTGTTCATTTTTTTCTAAAAGAGCCCTTAACCCTTCTATGACGATAGGGTGATCATCAACAATAACAATAGAAATAGCTTCCTTATTCATACGCGTTAACCTCCACATTTACAGTTGTTCCTTCATCAGCCGAACTTTCAATTTCCAGTTTACCATTCAAATAGTCAATCCGGTTTCTGATATTTTTTAAACCAATGCCATCTTTATGATTTATTTTATCTGGGTCAAACCCTTCACCATCATCTTCAACCGTAACAAAAATCCGGCTCTCATTCTGACTACACTGAACCAGTATATTAGATGCCTTTCCATGCTTTACAGCATTCGTCAGCAATTCCTGAATGATTCTGTAAATAGTCATTTGAACCGGCTCAGATAAATCTTCATCGAGGTTATAAGATTGAAATTCTATCTCCAGAGAAGGCGATTTGAGCGAATCGCACAATTCCTTTAAAGCGGTTCTTAACCCAAATCTTACCAGCGTATCAGACATCATGTTTCTTGCTATACGCCTGAGTTCATCTATCGACCGGTCTAATCCCAATACGGCATTATGAAGCTCGGTACGCGTAGGTTCATCGCATTCTCCTATTATATCCGATAGCTTCAATTTCACACTGGCCATCATGCCTCCCAAACCATCGTGTAGGTCTTGAGCCATACGTCTTCGCTCATTTTCCTGTCCCTCAAGCATGGCATTATATACATTAATCTGTTGCTTTTGGGCTATTTGTTTAAGCTCCTGTTCATGAAGTTTTTTGTCCTGAACAATTCGTTTCTTTTTGTTATTGTAAAAAATAAAAATCATTAAACTAATAAGCAGTAAAACAACCATGGCAACGATCAAAAAATAATTGAAAAGCCGGTTTTTTTCCAAAAGTAACTGCTGGTGATTTTGAGTATCCTGCAGGGCTTGTATTTCGTGTTTGTTCTTTTCTTTTTCGTACTTTAATTCAAGCTCTGCTATTTCTTTTTTAATGGTTTCATCTTTCAAACTGTCAGCAAGTGTAGCATATTTTTTCATATACTCATACGCAGCGTACATATTGCCCAATTGAGCTTCAGTCTCCGCCAGGTTATAGAGATACAAAAGACGGTTGGAAGAGAAAGCAACGGAGATTGAATCACGGTATCCATCCAATAAGACATCCCTGGCACTACCGAACATTCCGACGCGATAATAGGACTTAAACTTTTGAAAGAGAATGCTCGATTTCAGGTAGGGTTTCTTTAATTTATCAGCTATATGTATGGCTGTATCAAGCGACCGGAGCGATTCATAAAACTTCTCTGTACGAGAGTAATAAATGCCAAGCGTCATGTAATAGTTGGCATGGTCAACCGATAGGGGATTTACCGGTAAGAATAATTTGGCTTTATCGAGCTGAACCTTAGAAGAGTTATAATCATCAAGAAAAATATAATTGAGTGCCAGCCCGGAATAAAAATAAAGGAGATCAAAGGGCCTTGGGCTGATGTCTTCGGCCAGATTAATCGCATTGTCGTAATAAATAACAGCTTTATCATAATTCTGAATATTCTGAAAAACCATGGCCACTTCTCCATAATTTTGAGCCACCCTCAATGTATCGTCTGCAAGCTGTGCAAGCGGAATAGCTTTATTAAGTAAGATATCTGCATATTCTTTATTGTCCCCTTTCTGCTGAATAAGAGACCCGATATTATGCCATGCTCTGCTACGCAGTGATAAAGATCTCTTCGAAGGGTTCTTCTCCAGTATCTCGATAACTTTCTTGTATTCTTCCCTGCTTTTTAAATTATCGAAATAATAGAAAGCGCCAGCCAGATAAAAATGCGCCTCGCCCAGATAATAATTATTTCGCGCACTTAACTGCATGGATCTTCTTGCATAGGATGCAGATTTTGATGAATCCTTATCCGACCAGTAATCAGATAGCTTATTGAGAAGAACAGCTTTAGCAGTATCTGTTGGCACGTGTTTAAACAGCGCTTCAAGACTATCTGAAAACCGGTTGTCATCTACAGAAGATTGTGCGGATAAAAAAACCGGGAAAATCAAAAACAAG
>JBIQMB010000426.1:0-3749 GCA_044463745.1 Chitinophagaceae bacterium
TATTTGGAGTGCACGATAAGGCAGATACAAAAGGCAGTGAGTCAGCTTATTGCTTCAGAAGAGAATTGGTGGATTATGCATTTTAAGGATGATATCCGGGTTTAATATCCGGAGGTTTTTTAGGTAGAGAAATTCCTTTATACGTTCAAATGTGAATTAAAAAGTGACCATTTCGGAACCGGCGGTTTCGGCGGGTGGATTAAGGGAATTTCAGAGAACTAATGTTAGAGAGGCGCATAATTAATAACTTTGAAAAAAATAAGCGATGAATCAAAATACTTTAGAAAAAGGGATTCTATCTATGAACATTTTTTCTTTAATCTACTTTTTAGTTCTTGCGGTTATTTCTTATTATCCTATCCAAATTACACTATTCGAAGTAGTTGCTCAAATAATAACCATCCCTTTGATATTATTCTTGTTATTTAGTATTGGTTATTGTACAATTAGATTCCTGAAAAAAGAAAGACGGGCAAATCTAATTTCGAGTTTTATGCTGAGTTTAATTTCTATTTTATTTTTAGTGATATTGACGATTATACAAATGGCTTAAATCACAAACTACGGTAATGACCAGGGGTTTTGCAAGAGTCAATAAAAGGCTAAAACAACGAACATCAGTAACCTCTGTGGAGGAATTTGTTCTCGCTGATTAGGCATGGATGCAGGACAAAATATCAGCGAAAATTTCCGATATCTCCCGGAGACCGTTTATCCCGTAGATAAGTATTTTGTGAGGATCAACGAAATTGTTTTGTTCCCGCTGATCATGCAAATAGACGCAGAAAAAATATCTGCAAAAATCTCGGGGATCTGTCGGAGTGCCTTTCAAGCCAATAATTGCAACTAATGAAGAATCACAAACGGCCAGCAATTGGAAGATACGCTTCAAGAGAAAAGAATGTATTTACGTAACTGAATTTAATGTAATGTGTATTTCGCCTTTATGACTCAATTGGATGATAATCAGGTATGAAATATTTTTTGTATAAAATATTTTTTTGTCGATATATTCGTAAATTTTAGTTGGCGGTAATTCGTTAGAACTAAGGGCAACAAGAAAATTAAAGGTGTAATTGTTATAAACTTAATAAAGAAAACGCTTATGGCAATATGTACAGCTCCCGTAAATGGACACAGAACTGCAAGTGGAGCAGCAAATTGTCCTGTTTGTAGTAGTAGATATGGATATAGGTCGAATTATTCGTATCCATCATATACTGACTCCTATTCATCAAATAGAAGTAATAGCTCATATGGAAATTACAATAGTTCAAAAGGACGAACTCAAAAACCCAAATGGTCAAAATCAGGTTCATCAATCTATTATACTGCGACAGAGATAAATGCACTCACTCCAGTTAGAAAGGTTGTGGAACAAAGAGCAGCCAAACCAGATATTAGAGACATTTTTCTTTGTCATGCTTGGGATGACAGAAAAGAATCTGCATTACAATTACACGACTTACTCGTATCAAATGGAGTTAGTGTATGGTTTAGTGAAAAAGACATACCATTAGGAACTTCGTTTTTACGTGAAATCGACAAAGGTTTGGCGAAATCTAAAATTGGACTTGTTTTAGTAACACCTAATTTTTTGAAACGTGTACAAAATGAAGGAGTTGCTGAGAAAGAATTATCTGCGCTACTTGCTAGAGACCAACTTGTGCCTATTGTTCACAATACGACTTATGATGAATTAAGAGACGTAAGTCCATTACTAGGTTCAAGAAATGGTTTAGATACTCAAGAAGATACAATGGAAAATATTGCAAAAAAAATGGCAGAATTAATAACAGTTTAGAAAAAATTACCGCCAACAAAAATATTTATGAAAGAGCGGGTGAAGTGCTTCTATTGAACATTTGTGCAAGGCTCAAGGTTAGTAATTCTATTGAGCTTTTGAACTAAATTTCCGCTCCTTCCTAAATATTCAAACCGTTGCGGAGGTTAAGATAACTACGCCCTTCCGTAATTTATTTTTAGTACTAAATTCGCAACTCAATATAACACTATTTTTAACGTTCGTATAGCACAAATTCATGATAAAAAATTATTTATTAACGGTTTTATTTTTATCGTTTTTTGTGATGGCAAATTCTCAAACTATAATCCAAATGCAAAAACGCGGAGGTGTGTTTGTAATGCCTTGCAAAGTAAACGGTCTAACACTTAACTTCATTTTCGACACAGGGGCAAGTGATGTTTCTGTATCTCTAACGGAAGCTTTATTTATGCTCAAAAATGGATATTTGTCGGAGTCAGACTTAATTGGTACAGAATATTACAAGCTTGCTGATGGGAATATTGCAGAAGGGACGAAAATTAATTTGAAAGTAATTGAAATCGGAAGACTTAAATTAACTAATGTAAAGGCTTCCATTGTACATAATCTAAGCGCTCCTTTACTCCTTGGTCAATCTGCGCTTAGCAAACTAGGTAAAATTGAATTCGATTATTCACAAAATACTTTAAAAATATCAAACGGAACTGTAGACCAAGCCAGCTTCCAGAATGAAAGGAACGCCAATAACGCTCTTTACGCAAAGGGAAACAAATTACAAATAAAACTTAGAACTTTTTTGTATTCTAAAAATGATGGTACTGGCCGGCCAATTGTAAGATTGAAAAAAGGGAATTACGTTGATGTTCTCGACATTGACCCCAAAAATGACTATATCAAAGTCCGTTTTAATCGGTACACAGGTTACGTAACAAGATATGCTTTTTATCAGAATTAAAAAATATATGAGTATTCCGATTTTTGAATAAATATGTGTGACCAAGTTTACGTAAATAGCGCCAACATCGAACAGCAGGGATACTGAAATTTCTCTTAACGTTTTGTGGATGTCCATTCAAATATTACCAAGGTGAAAACTTGAAACCATTAAAGAAGTTTTTAGAAGCCGTCTCGAACTTTGAAAGGTGTTGCCGCTTACTTCGCTGCATCCCCATCGCTTAGCGTGAAGACCGGATGTAACTCCGTCGGCCGGCTCCAGTCCGCCTGACGGTTTAGCAAACAATCAGCATTGTTTACTAACGGCTTACAAAACAAATTATTTACCAGCCGACTGAGTCGGAATGTGGTTAATGTTCATGGTAAGAACCATGACATTAAAAACAGGCTGCGGGGTGATTGTTAATACATATTTGGTTTGAGAAATTATCCGTGGTGCCGGATCAGGGGGCCTGAAAATCAGTCTTGCATTATTCATCTATAAATGTGTATTTGAAATCTACTCGCCATTCGTCGTTCTTTTTAATCAATTTTAATTTAGTAGGTTCCTTCTTGTATGTGTTTTTATAATAAATTAATTCTGTAGAATCGTTGGGAGTCCTGGTGCTGTCAACGATGATATCGGCCTCCCGATAGCTGGCTCGCTCAATGGGCGTAAGCTTCTTACTGAAATCTTTAAGCCCTTCAAGATACTGGGTGTTGGTGCTATCGGGAAGAATGTACTTTTCGGCAGTTACATAATCACCAATAAGCGAGGCTTCAATAAATCCCCTTCCGGAGGATAAAGGATCACTCAAATCAATTTCCTTATGTTGCTCACTACACCCTGCGGCTGTTATCAATATTATAAAGGCTATAAAAATATTTTTGTTCATCAGGGGTTCCGGTTTTTATATTTTTCCATTTCTTCCTTGATCTTTTTCATGTTTTCCTGTATCAATTCCGGATTCTTTTCCATAAACTCTTGCGCTTTTTTTAAGTCCTCAGCCGACACTCCTTCCAGGTGCTT
>JBIQMB010000427.1:0-3739 GCA_044463745.1 Chitinophagaceae bacterium
GGTTGTCCACTGGCCGGGCTTGTAACAACTGTAACTGGCTTTTACATAAGGGTACTCTAACCAGTTTACAAAAACATGCTTACCCACGAATTTCTTTTTTGAACCCTTGAATATTTTATCCAATTCATTCACAAATCCATTCACCTTATCTTCCGGAAGTTCGGTGCGCCACAAATGGCTCGCAGGCGCCATCGCGTTTTTTGACGATACATCACAGAGTTTCTGCGAAAATTCACCGCCAAAGAAAGTTACATAAGCTCCCATCGGATTTCCTTCTGTTTTATTTATACTGCCATCCCATCCGTTGGTCATATCGTTGGTAAAGAGGTATCCCATAGCATTGTTTTCTTTACTGCGCCATGGCTGGCCATCATAACCCAAAATTAGCTTCGTGTTGGTTCCATAGCCCAGTTCATCAATGCACCGGCGCTTTTCGGCCGACATACTTTTCAGTTGTAAATTGATATTACGGAGTATTGTAAACGGAATGGTACAAACAATAAACTTTGCATGGATATCTTCTCCGTCTTTGAACGAAATTAAAAAAGTACCATCTTCCTGCTCTACTACTGCATTTATCTCTCGGTTTAATTCGATTTTATCCCTCCCAATTTTCTTAACAAGGCCTTCTATCACCTTAGCATTGCCTCCCTTAATCCTGAATTTTTCATCGCTATCTCCAAAAACCCTAAAGCCATTATCAGTACCGGTATCAATCATGTCAAGCATATTGATTGAAGATTGTTCCTCACAATCCAAGCCATACTCCGCAATAAATGCTGCTACAAAAAGCTCTTTCAGCCATTTGGCACAATTCAATGAATTGATGTAGTCTGAAAGCGGCATATTATCTAATCTGACGGCATCTTCAGTATCATAATTTTCACCCAGAGATTCTTTGTCCCTCTTAATTTTGGAAGCTATTTTTTTAAATTCATGGATAATTTCTTTTTCACTTATCTTCCTGTTATCAAAAAAGTAAACGTCCTTGATCCAATGATTATCCTCTTGCTCCTGTATTAAATCTATCAGTTCCAGATTAAATTCTTTGGCCAGATGAATCATGTCCTCATGGTCTGAATCAATGAAGTCGCCACCAAACTCAGGAAATATGCCCAATCCCATAGCATCGTTGGTATGAGTCAATATCCTTCCGCCTGTGCGGTTGCTCGCTTCATAAATTTTAAAATTCAAGCCCGAAGGCAGCAGGTGGTTTGCACAATTCAAACCGGCTATACCTCCTCCGAGAATGGCGACATCTAAAATACTTGCCTTTGTTTGATCGGCTGTAGAGTTATTGTTGCAGGATCCTAAAAATCCTGTGAGGCTCCCTGCTATACTCACAGCAGCGGTAGCTTTAACGGAGTTGAGGATAAAGCTTCTTCTGTCCTGGTAAGTGGGATAGTCGCTCTCGATTTCTTCTTCTCTGATTGTCTTATTCAATGTCCTGAATAACTTGCTGATTAATTGGCTCTTTGTTTTTCTCATAAATCAAAAAGATAAAAATATAGAAAATGAAATTAATACATATATCTACATTTCAAAGAGATATTTATGGAATGTAAATTTCAACAGGTTCCAGAAACCATTAAGCAAAATTCATTTAATAATACCCGGAAAAGGAAATCCTGAAGAGTAAAAAGAAAAGCCTGAAGCGCAAAAATTAAAAATGCAAAAAAAAAAGCAGGAAGTGACCCAAGCTTCGATAGAAGTAAATACGGGTTCCGTTCCTGCGAATACAAACATACAAAATGTTTGGAAAAGTATTGGGAATTTAATGGTAAATTTTAGTCTTAAATATCATCACCTTCGAAAACAGCTTCGGTAAATTCATGACATTAAAATTTTGCCAGCGCTAAAAAGATTGTTACATTTATAGCTTTCACATCCTAAATAATCCTATCCAAAAACTGAAATTACTTCAGTAACCATCAGGAAAGATTTTTAGCATCACCCTCTAAATCTTGAACGATGAAACAGTTTTTACAAATGATCGCGATGGCGTTTGGTCTGGCTGCCATCTCTCTTCCGGCTTACAATCAGGCTATTTTATTGGATGACAATCACTCACTCACAGGCATCCCTTTCAATGGAAAATTAATTTTGGGAAGCGAACGAGACAGCACCCTTTGGATCAGTGATGGTACTGCATCAGGAACCATGCAACTCTCCACAATCAAAACCGATGACAATGGTATGGGCAATTACAAAGACAAAATTTATTTTGCCGGCCTCAATGCAGCCAACGGCTCGGAGCTATGGGAAACTGACGGCACATCTGCAGGGACAAAACTGGTTAGTGACATCTGGCCCGGTCCGGACAGTTCAAAACCGGACGACTTTATAGTTTTCAATGACAAATTATATTTCACAGCGTACACACCCGCCAACGGTCGAGAATTGTATGAGTACACCGGAAGCGGCGCACCTACCCGCATAACCGATCTCAACCCCGGAAGCGGAAGTGGCTTTAATGATCCGGATTACTTTATCAATAATAACATCTTTTATTTCACAGCCAACAACGCTACATCAACGGCCATCTACACCATGCAGGGCAGCACAATCTCCAAGTTAATGGACATACCCGCAGGAACCAAGGTTGGCAAATTTGAGAAGATCGGAAATACTGTTTTCTTCCCCATCTTTGGAATGATGAAGGGCTGTAAGATTTATAAGAGCAATGGTACGGTTGCCGGCACTTCCTTATTAAAAGAGTTTACTTCTATGATGGCCGGTTTTATAGATCCGGTATTAATAAACATTGATAATAAAATTTACTTCATCGGCACCACGGATGCGGAAGGGAGCGAACCCTGGATAACCGATGGAAATACAACCAATATGATTGCAGATATCAACCCCGGTTCGGAAAGTTCATTCTCTATTTTTGCCAATGCTGTGGTGCTGAAAGGGAAGGTTGTTTTTATGGCTACTACGGAGGCCAGTGGTACAGAATTATGGACAACCGACGGAACCTCTGCCGGTACCTCTATGCTTAAGGATATCAATACGCAGTCCGGAGAAGGGTCTGACCCGGTCTTAATGCCTGCTTTTAATTTTATGGATTTGGCAAACGGTGACCAAAGCTGGACAGATCTGTTCAACCGCCATTTAACCTATAATGGTTACATCTTCTTTACGGCTGATGATGGAACGACCGGACAGGCTCTGTGGAAAACCGACGGCACAGCGGCCAATACCGTCATGGTGAAAGATATTCATCCGGCAGATGACGAGGATGGTGTAGAAGGATCTTATATTTATACAAAATCCGGCCTTGTTTTTTCCGGAAATGACGGCACAGGCACTCAACCATGGATAAGTGATGGCACCGAGGCAGGAACCAGAGGGTTGGTAACCATCAATCCTTCCGGTAACAGCGACCCTGATTTTCTCTTTATCTGGAACGGAGATATTTACCTGAATGCAAACAATGGAAACGGAGGTCCGCAAGGATATTACGATTTATTCAAGCTACAAGGTCCTTACATGCCCTTACCTGTTACTCTAAAAGATTTGACTGCAACCACCCGTTCGTCCGAGGTATTGGTATCATGGACTACATCCTCTGAGAGCAATTCGGATCGATTCATTGTAATGCGCAGCAAGGATGGCGAGCACTTTGAAAATATCGGCAACATGCCGGCAGCCGGAAACAGCAGTACGGACAGGTATTACTCATTTAATGATAAGGATGCTTATAACCAGGGAGTGAATAAGCTGTATTACCGGCTCG
>JBIQMB010000428.1:0-3729 GCA_044463745.1 Chitinophagaceae bacterium
GAAAGAAAGATGCATTGAATGGCAACACACCGGAGCTGATGTATATCTATATTTTGATAATGACGAAAAGGGATATGCTGCCATGAATGCCATGAAATTACAGAAATTATTAAATGAACCCTGATAAATCTTCAGGCTATTAACTTTATGTGATCCAATGTTCGAAGGTTGTAGCAAGCCATAAAAATACACCAAACCCTACGATATCCTGCATAGAAGTTTCGAATGGACCTGCAGTTGTGGCGGGGTCAAATCCCAGTCTTTTAGACAAAATGGGAATTATTGTACCCATTAAACCTGCTGTAAGCATAGAGCATATCAGTGCACCGCCTATAACCAGACCAAATGGAATATGCTTAGCCCAGATAGCACCAACGGCTCCCAGTACAATACCACATGCGATGGCCATGAAAACGGATGTTATGAATTCACGGCTAACCGATTTAAACATATTGCGGTGGCCCGGTATGTTTGCGTCCACGGCTCTTACGGTGATGGCTGCAGCCTGCAAGCCCACGTTACCCGAAATAGCAGAAATCACCGGCATAAAAGAAGCCAGCAGTATGACTTTCTGTAAAACCGCATCATATTTATGAATAACAAGCCCGGCAATTAATTCGATAGCCATGGTTACCATGAGCCAGGGCACCCTTATTTTGGCTTCCTAAAACGGAGTGAGTCCTGCCATTTTTTGTGCGTCGGTACCTACCGCTTTTGAATACACATTCCGCAAACGGCCGATCATAACTTTAAGGAGTTCATCAGCAGGAATGACACCTACCAGGTCATTTTCTTTGTTAATAACAGGAAATGTTTTGAACCGATACTTCGACATTAATGCAGCCGCGTCCATTTGCGAGTCATTTACATTAACAGAAATGATATCCTTCTCCATTACATCATCCACAAGTGTATCGTCACTGTACGAAAGCAATTCACGGATGGATATAACCCCAATCATCCTGGGTGGCTGATCGTCACCATCTACGGAATTTTTCGTAATGATAATATCGTCAGGTACTTCTTCTTTCAGATCAGACTGTCTGAGAAGAGCCAGGGCTTCACGCACCGTTTTACCTTCCGGAACCTGCATGAATTGTGTAGTCATGATTCTGCCGGCTGAGTTTTTTGGATAAACGATACGTTGCTCCACATCAGCCACCACTTTTTTCCGCATTTTTTTCTCCTGCAGAATATATTTCTGTTGCTGTTTTGGAACATCGGATAAAACGGAAGCAGCATCCAACGGTTCCATTTTGCGTATCAGGCTTTTTACCTGGTCGGGTTCCAAATGCTTCAGTATTTTTTTGGCCAGGTCAGGACTCATCATGGCCATCACCTCATAAGAGAGATCCGTTGGCAAGGACTTAAATGTATCTATGGCATATTCAGTATCCAACTCCTCAATGGCCAGCGCAATATTCTGTGCATCACACTGCTGTGTAAGCTCAGACAGCATTTCAAGGGTAGGCTTTTCTTCTTGCTGAAAAGATGACTTTAACCTTCCGGCCAACTCTTTCCATCCATGGTCTTTTTTCATACGGTAACTCTCACTTTATAAAAGGATTACGAAAATTGATGCCAATTTGAATTGAACCCATGAATATTTTTTCATCCAGGCTATTTTCAGTCGGGTTCCTGCCATCGAATCAGATCAAATATTCTCGATATCGCGCAAAAGAACAGTAAGTAAGGTATTCATGGCTTTATTGGTAAAGTCCCTTTGAACATCTTCCGGTTTATCAAAGGATGAAGTGAACCTGACCGACTCCAGGATCTGTGATCCTTTGCAAATGGCGAGAAAAGCAAATAACTCCTCTATATTTTTTTCCGGAACCGGACTTGCATAACCTGTTATTCCCACGCCATAATCTGATTTGAAAAAATTACATGCTTCAGAGGCCATCTGTTCCGAAACCTTGGCTGATACGCAGTTCATAGCAATAGCATGAGTAGGTTCTACCAGTAAATGCCGGCACTTCTGACCAATGTTGTAAGCTGTGATTCCTCCCTGAAAGAACAAAGTAGCATTTTCAGCAAGTGAAAAAGCTACCTGAAGATTACCGGATGTAACACTTTCGGCTACTGAAATAGTAACTCCTTTCTTTTGAAGCAAATCCGCTACCTGATTTATTACTGTGATATCATAACTCATTTCTTTTGATTTTAGGGTCTTTGTTATTTGATTCGCATTTTTTGCGGGCATGATCCTATAGTGGCAAAAAATAATCCAAAGTGGAAAATAGAATTCAAGAAATGAGAATGTCAAATCTTTATGGGAACCAACAGGCTTTAAAACCGGTTAGCTCTGACGGCATTTTAAAAAAGATTTTGGTACTTGCCACCCGTTGCACGCTGCCTTGATTATGACTTTGCCTATTATGTCTAATATCTTAAGTATGATGGTTCTTCAAAATTGAGGCATCCCATTTGTAAATTAATTAGTCACCTATTGATTTTATAAATAAAACTTAGTAGTATGAATGACCTAATGAAAAAACAGAATCCGGATCAGGCTAATCCGGAAAGACTGCAAGACCCTAAGGAAAAATATCCAAAGCCTCCCTTTGAGGTCGAGTTACAAGAATGGCCCGGACTTGCCTCAGAAATGAACCCTAAACCGGACCATGGTGAACAAAGCTATAAAGGATCAGGACGACTTAAAGGACGAAAAGCCTTAATCACTGGTGGTGATTCGGGAATCGGACGTGCAGCCGCCATTGCTTTTGCCCGTGAAGGTGCAGATGTTGTCATTAATTATTACCCCACTGAAGAGCCTGATGCACAGGAAGTGATTGATCTGATAAAAGCTGAAGGCCGCAAGGGTATTGGCATTCCCGGCGATTTGCGGGATGAATCTTTTTGCAAAAAGCTGGTAAATGAGACCATAGAAAAACTGGGTGGTCTGGATATAATTGTGAGTAATGCCGGTCGCCAGCATTCGGTAGAATCTATCGTGGATATGACAACTGAACTATTTGACTGGACCATGAAAACAAATATCTATGCACCTTTTTGGATTATTCGTGAAGCCGTTCCTCATTTGAAACCCGGGTCGGTGATTATCGGAACCACTTCAGTTCAGGCCTACGACCCGTCTCCCGATTTATACGACTATGCACAAACCAAAGCCGCAACTATGAATTATGTGAAGTCGCTTGCCAGGCAATTGGGCAAAAAAGGCATCCGAGTAAATGGTGTAGCACCCGGACCAATCTGGACACCTTTGCAGGTGAGTGGTGGATCAACCAAAGAAAAAATCAAGGAATTTGGAAAGAGCACTCCCTTGGGAAGACCCGGTCAGCCCGCAGAACTGGCTTCGATCTTTGTGCAGCTTGCAGCCAACGATGCAAGTTATGCCAACGGACAAATTTACGGTGCTGCCGGTGGAGATGGTCAACCGTGATCAACGAGATTTATTAATTCTCGCTAAGGTTCAGTAACCATAAGTGTTATAGCTGAAGGGAAGGGTGAATTTTTTTGACCTCAAACACTTTTTGAACCTGGGTTATTACTTTTTTTAGTGAGATGCCTTTTCCTAAAACAGGGCTGAAGATATCGCCATTTTTGCGAGCACGAGGGATGGCGGTGGTGATGGTGAAATCGCTGATCTTCAAGCCCTTTTTTACCTCCTCCCAATGTAAAGGCATACTCACGGTGGCATCCGGTTTCGGACGTAAGGAGTAAGGAGCTGCAAGGGTTGCCTGCGGACGATTCTGAAGAAAATCG